>CBFDAW010000374.1:0-4251 GCA_965602865.1 uncultured Thermoplasmata archaeon | reverse complement strand
TCATCAATTTAAAACACCTTTAAAAATATTTAAAAAAAATAAAGATGTTATTTATTATTCAAAAAAATATATGATTAAAATAATGAAAAAAGCTAGTTTCCATAATATTGAAATCAATTATATTACACTATCGAATAAATTATTATTTCATATATTAGGAGAAGTTAAATTAAAAAAAGTAGAAAAATATTTCCAAACAATTCCAATTATAAAGAATTTTTGTGGATCAATAATTGGATGTGGAACCAAAGAATAATTTTATTTAAATTAAACTAATAGTTCATTCAATTCTTACTCTTATTCTCCATTTCTCCAATGTCCTTACTCATTAAAAATCGATACATCAAAAACCAAAACGGTATAATCCACGCCATGAAAATCAACCAACCAGCATTCACATGCGCCCAACTTAAATTTGAAAGACTCGTTGGATCAGTATCAAAATAATAACCAATTAGTACAATTATAGTCATCCGAAGAATATTGGCTAAATATGTTGTAATTATTCCTAAACCAATTATTAAGCCCACTTTTAAATTAAAACGTTTATATTCAACTAAAACAAAGGTTATGAAAGCTGATAAAAATATGCTAGCGGTATATATCCCTGAGCATGCCTCAGCAATACCTACACTTGCTTCCTTCCCGGTCTGAGCTAATGGAAAGAATAATGTCGCGACTTGACCTGAACCGGTGTCTACAATAGAACAGGAACTCTCTATGCCACCTAGTTTTAATAATCCAACAACAGGGTCTCCCAGAAATATTTTTGTTATTGTAGCGTTCCCTCCTGAGCCTATTATTTGTTCGTAGAATATTGGTGGAAATACCAATATGAAGAATAGTAATCCAAGAAAAAATACAAAAAAATCTCGTGCAAAAGTATATTGGTCAGGTATATAATTATAAGAGATTAATGAAATACCAAATAAAATAGTAATGGTATCGAATCCTTTTAGATCTATGGATTTATTTATTAATATATTATAAATAATCACCGCATCAACGACCACTGCACCAATGATCGGGAGCATATATGGTGAAATCACCTCAGTATTTTTTTTTGACCACTCCATAAACTTTGTTAATATACTCTTTTCCTCGGGTTCTTTTTCTTTACTTTTTAATATATGTGTTTTTATTTTTGCATTTTGAGTCGATTTATATACTTTCGTAATTTTTTCTTCAGGCTTTGCTTTTTCTTTTTGAGTTTTTGCCATTTTATATTTAAAATAAATATATAATATCCCCATCACCATTAATAAAACACCAAATAATCGCAGCCCCTCATGAATTTTAATTAAAGGATTTGATAATATTGCAATATGAAGACCCTGAAATATAAAAATCAGCGCCAGCAGTATCTTTAGCTTATCTACTTCTCCTCTCATCTGATACTTAAATTCGTTCTCAAATATTTAAATGCATGGTTATAATATACAAAAATCTTATGAAAATCTTAAGCTGTAGGTAAAAAAAATATCCTTTTTAATATTATTCCAAAACCTTTAATCATTCCAAATTATTACCACGAACGTGTGTACTAACATGAACATCATATCAATAGTCGGCGCACGACCGCAGTTCATAAAAGCAGCACCAGTGTCAAAGGCAATAAGAAAGAACCACCGCGAGCTGCTGATACACACCGGTCAGCACTACGACAACGAACTCTCCAAGATCTTCTTCGACGAACTCAAGATCCCGAAACCGGATTATAACCTGAACATCGGCTCGGACTCGCACGCCACGCAGGTTGGTAAAATGCTAACCAGGATCGAAAAGATTCTATTGGAAAAGCCTCCTGAGTGTGTGCTCGTGTACGGTGATACGAACTCGACCCTTGCTGGTGCATTGGCGGCAGCAAAATTACAAATACCCGTCGCACATGTCGAAGCCGGATTGCGAAGCTTTGATCGGCGTATGCCAGAAGAACTCAATCGTGTATTGACCGACCATATATCCAACATATTATTTTGCCCAACCAAAACCGCAGTTAAAAACCTGAAGGTCGAGGGCATCACACAAGGCGTGGTCAACATCGGCGATGTCATGGTCGATGTTCTATTGAATAACTTGAAGCTAGCGAAAAAATCCAAGATCCTTCAAAAGTTAACCTTGAAGCCCAACCAATACCATGTCGCTACTATGCACAGACCCAGCAACACCGATGATAAGAACAACCTGAAAAACATTGTCGACGCGTTCATCGGTTCCAGAGAAACCATAGTATTCCCCATACATTTCAGGACGCAGAAATACTTGAAAAAGTTCAAGCTCTACGACAAACTGAAAAAGTCCGGGAATGTAATAGCGATTGACCCTATCGGGTACCTGGACTTCCTGTGGCTGATGAACAACTGCGATAAAATCCTCACCGACTCAGGCGGCATACAAAAAGAGGCATATATACTGAAAAAGCCGTGCATCACCCTACGTGAGAACACCGAGTGGGTGGAGACTATGAAAGAGGGGGGGAATATCCTGGTACACGCGGACAAGCGCAAAATCCTAAACGCCATCAAGGGCTTCAAAACGGGAAAACAGTCCAAACGATTATTTGGCGATGGTAAAGCTAGTGAAAAAATTATAAAAATTCTTGAGGATTATTTCTGTTAACTTCTAATTTATTGGGCCATGCCCAACATTAATGAAAATCAAAAGAGTTAGGGATTCTAAGACCAAAGGTCAAGGGAATGTGCAATTCGAAGATTTGAAAAAATGATCGGGGGGAATATTCTTCTTCCCTTCAGCTTGTTAACTTCTCCTCTCATCTGTCGTAATAATTCGTACACGTGTATTTATAGGTATGTTTTCCAAGTTCTGTTACATCTGAGGGTGATTTAGTATGAATACTGGAAGTTGTTACATGGCGGGTCATGATTGAAAATAGATATTTTTAAATATACAATCAATTATTTAGGAAATGGGGGAATCCTATTACAATTTGTATAGCAGCAATTGCAACCGAGGGGAATAAAGAATATATTGTTTTTGCAGTTGATAGAATGGTTTCCCTTGTAACACCGCAAGGTATGGTTGATAGTTCGTATGAACATGAGATAGAAAAATATTGTAAATTGGGACAAAATATGGTTGCAATGTTGGCAGGCAATCCATTGTTGTTTGGCATTCTTGTCGATGTAAAGAATACAAAAGATAATTTTATTAATTATAGAGATGAAATTTATTCTAATTTTGTTGAAGAAAGAAAAAAGCAAATCAATCAACAAGTATACAATACATTTGGCATAGATAATGTTTATATCAAAGAGGTACTTAAAGAACCCATTGAAAACAAACTAATGGGCGATATCTTAAAAGCTCTTGCTGAGTTTTCACTTCAAACAGTAATGATATTGGTTGGATATATTGGCAATAAAGCACAAATGTCAATTATAAGTGAAATGGGTCATAATGATTTTAGAGGTATGAATTTTTGTGCCATTGGAACCGGTGAACAACATGCGGTTAATACATTATTAATTCATAAACATTCAAAAAAAAGTCCAATATTAACCACTGTGTATCATGTATATAAAGCCAAAAAAAGCGCCGAATATAGTGTCGGTGTCGGTAAAGAAACAGATATATTTATATTACCGAAAAACAATAATATTATTGAAATAGATAATAAAAATAAAAATATCCTTGAGAGAATATATAATGAAGAAATAAAATATAGCGAAAGAAGTAAAAAACTCGATAAAATAAATATTGGAGGATTATAGGATGTATAAAACTGAAAAGACAAAAAATATGTCTTTAAGAAAAAAAATCATCTACGAATTCGAGAATACATACTTCGATTACTCTCATAACCATGATTACTCCGATATAATCAAAAAATTGAGAAAGGATATTAAGGATAAAAAATTATGAACAATCAATAATCATCTTCCAATGCCGATTTCAAATAACTCAACCATGGATTATCATTAATCTCAGGGATTGGTAGATTCGCTATTTGTGCGGGTGTCATACCGTTTAAGCTCATATGTGGTTTGATGAAGTTATAGTAAAACCTCTCACCATCGATTATGGCTTGTGCGGTTTCTTAGCTTGCCGTACCACGCATTACCTTTAACCTCTCTCGGATTGTGCTATTTAATCTTTCAATGTTTTGGTTTAAGAAATGCTTTTTTTTCGATTGTGTGCGGAAATGTATTGTTCTTGCGTTGTTTCTATGCAGTTCTTCCTGAACTCCCGTCTTTTGGGCACATGATTATGGTTCAAGACCAAGAGCCTTGA
>CBFDAW010000373.1:0-4251 GCA_965602865.1 uncultured Thermoplasmata archaeon | reverse complement strand
ATATTAATAACCTAAAACTTGAGGCACTTTTATTTCTACTCTCATCACTTCAGAGTCGAATATATTCTTATAATTCTATTGCCAATACATTAAGAATGGATAACGAAACCGCAGAGCAATACATTAGCTATTTAAAGGAAAGCTTCATACTTTTTGATACTGGGATGAGAAATGCATTAGAACGAATCACTAAATTATCCGAAGCGGATTTAGGATATATCATTGAAGATGTATTGCAACAACATACACTTTGGAATGCAGAATCCGAATCCATAAGTATATGTTACTGGCGAAAAAAAGAAGAAGTAGATATAATAGTTGAGATCGGAAGAGAAATCATTCCTTTGGAAGCGAAATATAAAAATAACATCTCTCTCAAAGATCTAGCTGGGTTAATAAAGTTTATGAGAATTCATAAAATCAAGCAAGGCATTGTGGTCACAAAAGATATGTTCGAATTAAAAAATTCGAGGTTGCGAAGGGATATAAAACACAAATGCCCACAATGCAGCACAAAGCGCCATGTCGTTTGCGATGGCATCCGGCAATTAAAAATCAATATAATCACTCTATTAAAAACGCAAAATAGCAGTAAATTTTAATTAATGGATTCCCAACAACTGCGATACTCATACCCTTAAAAAATTATAATTCGGAATTTTCACAAACGCTCGTAAACTTATGACTTAAGAATTCCACCATCATTTGATGGTGGTATCAATTTTTCCGTAGACTATGTTTCAGAATTCTCGATTTTGATTATAATACTGAATTCTGAGACCTTGGATGAAATTCCAAAGGAATTTCGTACATGTTTGCCGATTAATGTTATTATTGAATCGAAGGGAAAAGGGTCTGAGCATGCCACTGTATTTATGCAGTGGTGCTGCCGTGCTGGTTGACGACTCACATTTATACGACTCGTAAAGTTGCGTTAAGTTTATCCCTTAGAAAAACTTTTACCCTACATGACGTGAAAATATGAATAAAAATCCATTATAGAAGATCCTTTTTTTCAAGAGTGGTTGAATCAAAAGCATAAGATATAATTAATAATGTTGGTATTTTTCTTCTTAGTTTTTTAAAATTCAAGGTCACTTATGTCCATTATCTCTATCTTATCTGAAAATAGGTTCTTTTTATCGGGAACAAATAATATTCTTCTTTTTACGTTTATTTTCTCCAAATTATTCTCGATTTTTACCAGGTCTTTTTTTCTGAGTTTATTCTTCCATTTCACCTCAAGCGCGATCTCTGGTTTTTTGAACTTTGCATATATCCCATCCAATTCTAAGTCCCTGGTTTGATAATGAAAAACATTCAAACCATAAACTTGACCTACAATATCTCTAATGGAATTTTCCATAATTTTTGGTATTATCTCTTGGATGTAAGCTTCCAGCTCTTTCCTAGAAGTATCTCGTTCTGCAAAACTATATTTTTCATCAAGATAATAGAAAATCCTTAAAATCGGAGAAGTATGGTTGTACAATATTCTGTTCTTATTCCAAAGCGAAATTTTATCAATGATCCCAAAATCGACCAGGTTTGTAAGGTATTGTTGTATAATTGATGGATCATCCTTTTTGATCAATTTTTTTGAGAAAAGAAACGAACATATCTCCCCTGAGGTTGCTTTTCCTACGGCTATAGCGCGTATTACTCCTTCGTAAATGCTGGATAATTTTCTGTCTTCCTCGGTAAATATCTCACCGATGAGAGCGGGCGCGGTGAGCCGAAGTTTTAAAATTATATCTACCAGGTCTCCACCTTCACTCAAATTTACCACCAACGGCTCTCTTAGAAACACAGCCAGTTCCAATGTTTTCTTTTTTTCTTTTGGTTTGACTTTCAAAACTCGTAAAATATCTATCAGACTAATAAGTCCGATTTTTACCTCGCCAAATTTTCCGAGTAATGGTGACGATATTCCTATTAATTTTTTTGACATATGCAATGTAGAAGATATTAGTATTAATCTTCCCATTTGTGGAAGTGCGTGTAGATAATCCAGAAAATCTTCGCCTAGTCTGTGGAATTCATCAATTACAATACACTTTTCAGCGCTTAGGTCTCGTCTCAATATCTCTTTAAATGTTTCATAATTATATTCTTTCCATCCATTTTTCTCGATAATGGATTTATCTCGTTTTATAAAAAAAAACACATCGTATTGCGTGAAATTTTCAACAATAAATGTTTTCCCAGTCTTTCTTCTACCGAAAATGAGTATCCAATTGCCTTTATTAATTTGTTTAGTCACTTTTGGGCGTTCGATAATCATGATAAGGATAATGGTGGTTATTGTTTATAACCTTTTGTCAAAAAGAATGATGACATCATTCTTTTTAAGGTAGTACCGCTAGGTAGTGCTATTAATTGTAGTTTTGCTTTTTACTTATTTTATTATTTGTAGAGTAAAAGATAAGGGTAAACCCTAACCCCCAAAGTCAAAATCCCAAGATAGAAAATGCAATTTTTTTATTACGTCTATTGGAATTTCAACGCTACCCGTCGATTAGCTTGTTATATACTACATGTTCGATTATTACCTCAGCACGAAAAAACATCGATTCCGAGGATGCAACGTGTGCCTGAGGTCACGAGAATTAATTTATAAAAAAATTGTGTTTGACATTATAATTTTTGCGAAGCAATTTTTTTATTCCATACCCCCCAACCGTTTGGTCCCCGAGTCCTTGAACATATCTTTGCGCCATGGATTTAATTTAAACCGTTTGCAGTAAACTTCCAATCTATTCCGGTATTTCATTGATGGGATCATACCGTCACATGAGGTCCCAAAGTGGTCACAATCATAACATGTATACATTTCAATCACTTATTCACGAGTTATCAAATTTGATCTTTTTATGTGAGTATAAGGTATCAATAATTTTAAATACTTCGGAAATGATTAGAACCCGGGGTCTGAATATGAATAAAAAACAATTAATAACCCTTTTTACGATATTATTTCTGGTTTTGAGTTTATTAACTTTTGGCACCCATCAAATCTCGGGATTACAGGTGAAAACGCCGCCGGATATAAGAGATGACGCACCTACGGCTATCCACCTCGAGGAAGACGCGCCGCCTGGTTACATGGACTTGTATGACATCTATTCCGATACCGGCGCGCTAAATTTCACACTCTGGAGCGATAGCGGCTGGGGCAAGAGTTTTCAGAATAATTATATTACCGTTTCCATCAAATCCAATGACACCCTCGAATTTATACCCAAACAAGATAAGTTTGGCACCTCTAAGCTCGTGGTGAATGCCACGAATGCTGATGAATTAAGCACCCAATATAATCTCACGGTTATAATCGCCGCGGTAAACGACCCGCCGGTCATTGAGACCATCGGTAACCTGAAAGTCAGTGATACGAATTCTGTGACTGAGTTTATATATCAAAATGAATGGTATAATGTCACGGTTACGGCTTCCGATGCTGACGATGATACCGTTATTTTCCTAGATAACACTACACTCTTCGACATAAATTATCTTGCTGGCAATATTTCATTTAAACCCGCGCATGATGAGGTGGGAAATTCTTATGTGAAGATTACGGCGTCCGATATCAATGGCAGTAATTGTGAGGACTGGGTAAATATCAAGTTCACTATTTTAGATGTAAATGACCCACCAGTTGCAAAAATAGACTATCCGGAAAATGGCTCAACATTATATAACGAGAATTATATCGTTTTTGAGGGTGACGGTTTTGACCCGGACCTTTTGTTCGGGGATAAATTATTTTTTTACTGGTCCTCGGATATCGATGGTGAGCTTGGGGAGTCGCAAGATATTAGTGTCGATTATTTGACACCGGGCACACATGAAATTACATTAAGGGTTACTGATATCAATGGATTATATGATGAAGTTACTATTACGATATTTGTTAAAAATGATAAATATGAGGCTTCTTATAATGTCGAATTATCATTAAAAACAGATTCACTCATCCTTAAACAAGGCGATTCCGGTGTTGCTGAATTGTCGGTTTTCAATTATGGCCCCGCAGAGGATAATATTACTTTTGAAATTAAAAAATATCTTGACTTTGAAGGCGCCGTAGAACTTGAACCGGATAATGTTACCTTGAAGCAGAGGCACTCGGCAATCGTAAATATTACCGTAAGTGTTCCCGCCGGATCAAAAATGGGTTTTTACTTACTAGAGATTAAATCAAAGTCTTCATTAAAGGATGAGAATAATGGTAAAAAACAGAAGAAAGAT
>CBFDAW010000372.1:0-4256 GCA_965602865.1 uncultured Thermoplasmata archaeon | reverse complement strand
AAGCCGATAGATGGCTCATCTAAAATATATAAAACACCCATTAAATTCGAGCCAATTTGAGTTGCCAATCGTATTCGTTGCGCTTCACCACCAGAGAGTGTGTTTGAGGTTCGTGACAAGGTTAGATAATTCAAACCAACTTTATCGAGAAAATTCAGCCTCTCGCGAATTTCTTTTAGTATCTGTTTTGCTATTTCAAATTGTTTCGGGGTCAATTCCAGATTATTAAAGAATTTAATTGTATTCTTAATTGACATATCTGTGATTTCGATAATAGATTTTCCCGCCAGCGTTACCGCCAAAATCTTTTCTTTCAACCGTTTTCCCAAACAACTCGGACATGGCGAAATCCTCATGAATTTCTCCAGTTCCCTTCGGCGATAGTCGGATTCGGTTTGTTGATACAATCTTTCAGACTGAGGTAGCAACCCTTCCCACATGCCCGAGTGAGACCAGTGGGCTTCACCGTTTCTCATGGTAACATTAAACTTAATCTTCTCGGAAGAACCATACATCAGAACGTTGTATTGTTCTTCATTGAAATTTGAAACCGGCGCTAATAAATCAAAGCTAAAATGTTTTGCCAGCGCAGCCACATAATGCCCCCGCCAGCCATCTATTGCATTCCGATAAAGTGCAATTGCTCCCTCGGCTATACTTAGGTTCTTATCCGGAATAATTAGGTCCGGGTCAAAATCCATCTTAATACCCAAGCCGTGGCATTGTTCGCAAGCACCAAATGGGCTGTTAAAAGAGAACATTCGAGGCTGTAACTCTTCAAACTGTATATCGCATACAGGACAAGCAAGATTTGCAGAATATACATGTTCTTTATTTTTCCCATCCAAAACGATCAGCAATCCTTTCGATCTTATAATTGCATTCTCCACTGCCTCGGCTAATCTCGAGGTATCGTTGGTATCCAAGCGATCAATGACAATTTCGATATCATGCTTTTTATACCGCTCCAGCTTAATCTTTTGATCGGTGCGTCGAAGCTCTTTGTTCACTCTCACGCGGCTATAGCCTTCTTTATTCAGGTCAGAGATGAGTTTTTCATATGTACCCTTTTTTTGCCTGATTATAGGAGATAATATGATTATATTACCTTTAATCTCTTCCGCTACCCTCGAAGCAATCTTCTCGGGCGACTGTAACTCGATTTTTATGTTATGTTTCGGACAATGGGGTGTACCAATTCTGGCAAACAATAACCTAAGATAATCAAAGATCTCCGTTACGGTTCCAACCGTACTCCTGGGATTTCTACTGGTGGTCCTTTGCTCAATTGATATCGCCGGTGATAATCCCTCAATACTATCCACATCCGGTTTGTTCATTAAAGCCAAGAACTGGCGGGCATATGCGGATAATGATTCTACATACCTTCTTTGACCCTCTGCATAAAGTGTATCGAAAGCAAGTGTGGACTTGCCAGAGCCCGAGAGTCCGGTAATTACGATAAATTTATTTCTTGGAAGCTCAACATTAATATTCTGCAGATTATGTTGCCTAGCTCCTTTAATAATAATGTTTTTCATTGACAACCGAAAAAATTAGAAGATTATAAATATTTATCCTTGTGATGAGTGAAAGTAATCGGTAAATCCAAAACCTCAAACTCAAAATTATTTCATTAAAAAATCATTAAAAATCATTAAAATATCTTATTCTACTTCAAATCCCCCGTCATAATCCTCATCATCACCATTTTCCCAGTCTATTTCCAATTCTTCTTCATCTGCTATTTCGTATTCTTTTTGATCGCGATCGCCTTGCTCTTGTCCATACTCCAACCATTCGTCATTAAACGGCATTGGATGATCCCGGAGCTCCGGTTTTCGTGTCGCTGCCGGTGATCTTCCAGCCGGTGAATAATAAATCATATCTTCATATTTATAATACGCATCGTCGCCAAGTTCAGTTGAAGAGTATGGGTACTGGTCTGCATTTGACGTTGATTCAAATGATTCCGGGCTTATGGTCGAAAATGGGCTGGTTTCGTATTGTTTTCGTCGTTTTGAAAGGAATACAAATGCGATTATTATTATTACAATAAAAAGTATTATGATTATAATCATTATACCCAGGTAATTCTCCATAACAGTTTCTTTACCAGAACCGGTATCAATTTTAAAAGTAGTGGACTTCTCATTTATATTGCCCACGGCATCTACCGCTTTTATATATAGGGTATGAGTACCATCACTTAGACCAGAGAATGTATAATTTGTATTGGTGCTGACATTAATGTATTTCCCATCATCCAATTTCACCGTATAATAACCGATCCCCGCACCGGCGTCAGAGCCCGACCATGACACTTGGGCAGTGGATGTAGTGACCGTGGTATCTTGTTGCGGTTTTAAGTTCGCCAGCGTGGGTTTAGTAGCATCTAGGTAGAATACTAATGATGACTCGTTCGAATTGAGCGTGAAATCAATCGCTCTGACAAACACTTCGTGCATTCCATCAACCATGTCGGAGAGTGTGTAGCTGGTGCTCGTATCCATATTTTTATAATTGCCATCATCTAATTTGATCTCAAAATGTTTGATCCCCGAGCCGGCGTCAAAACTGGTCCAGTATACTGTCACATCTGAGGATGTAATATATTGGTCAGCTTTAGGTGTTATAATTGAGATTAATGGCGCTGAACAATCAACATAAAATGTGGCTTTTGCTGAGTTATTGTTAAGTGCCCAATCCAAGACCGATACCGTTAATGTGTGTATACCTTCAGTTAATTGTGAAAATAGATGTTCTAAGTTCGTACCCTTATCAATAACCAGCTCATCATCCAATTGGATCATTACATTTTGCACCCCCGAATCAATCTCTACGCATTTCCAAGTTGCTTTTAGGTTGTTTTCAGCATGCCAGGAATCCTCAACAGGGTTTATTATTTCAATAATCGGGTCGGTGGTATCTATATATACATTAACAATCCCATCCATATAATTACCCGCCCTGTCAAATGCACGGACCGTTATTGTACGAACACCGTCATCTAAAGCCGGCAATTTATATGGACTTGATCGATTGAAGAAATCATCATTATCGATTTTAACCTCATAATGATCAATTCCGCTTAACGGATCGGTGGTGAAGAACGAGATCGTCGGTCGTGTATTAGTGCTCCAGTTGGAAAAATCTGCAATAGGTGTAAATGCTAATGGTCTGCCGATATCTATGTAAACCGAAACCAAGCCATCCATATAATTCCCTGCACGGTCAAATGAGCGCACCGTAATTGTGTGCACACCATCATCCAGGTAACCCGGCGTCCATGGGCTGGTTTCAGTAGAAAAAATGCCGTTATCTATCTTCACCTCATAATGTTCCACGCCTGAAGTCGCATCGGTGGTTGAGAATAAAAGCACGATTCTGTCATTAGTCCACCCATCCGGGTTCACCGTTGGTGAAAATGGAAGAGGAGTTTTTGTATCAATATATACCTTTAACTTTCCATCCCGATAATTCCCCGCCAGATCTATTGCTCGGACAGTAATGTTATGCACACCATCGCATAATTCTGGCAGCGTAAATGGGCTGACTTGCTCGGTAAACGCACCGGCGTCAATCATTACTTCGTAATGGTCAATCCCGGATACATCATCGGTAGTCGAGAACGCAAGCACCGGTTGAGTATTGGCACCCCAACCGTCTGTGTCTACGCCGGGGGTAAATATATTTGGTGATGTTGTATCTATGTATACGAAAACCGATGTTTCAACATAATTTCCCGCCCTATCATATCCACGCACAAAAACCGTATGTACCCCAACGTTTTGGATGGGTAGCGTATAAGGGCTAACCTGTTCGGAATAAGAACCCATATCGATCTTCACAAAATAGTTATCAATGCCACTCAATCCGTCACTGGCAAAGAAAGTTATAACCGGTTGAGTATTTTGATTCCAGTTACTCGGGTTTGCAGTTAGTGATATAGCATCCGGGTCACTGGTATCGATATAGATATCGACTGTTTCATCTATATAATTACCCGCTTTATCATACGCGCGAACTGTAATGGTATGAACCCCATCAGTTTGAGCGGGGAGCGTATATGGAGTGGTCTGGTTGGAGAAATTGCCGATATCGATTTTTACCATATAACGGCCAATACCACTACCCAAATCTGTAGTAGAAAATGTAAGAACCGGTTAAGTATCGCTAGTCCAGGTTTTCGGATTAACGGTAGGTATAAAAGAGTTTGGCTTACTTGTATCTATATAAATACTTACATTTCCATC
>CBFDAW010000371.1:0-4262 GCA_965602865.1 uncultured Thermoplasmata archaeon | reverse complement strand
AACTATGATATTATAAATCACTGGGGAGGAATTATGAAGAAAAAGAAAAAAACAATATGTGTAAGTCCTTATAATTTCATTGATGAAATAAAAAAGAACCGTTCGTTACCCGAGAAGATTATGGTCTATGATACCACGCTTCGCGATGGCGAGCAGATGCCTGGGGTCTCTTTCAACCGTGACCAGAAATTAGAGATAGCAACTAGATTAGATGATCTCGGCGTGCATCAGATCGAGGCAGGGTTTCCCATTGTTTCAAAAGAAGAAACAAAGACCGTGAAACTTATTGCTAACGAAGGGTTGAAGGCGGATATTCTAGCACTTACCAGACTGCGTCGTGAGGAAATTGATCTAGCGGCGGAATGTGGTGTCGACATGGCACTGGTATTCATTGCGTCATCGGATATACATATCAAATATAAATTAAAGTACTCTTGCGAAGAGCTCCTGGATTGCGTGACAGAGGTGCTCGACTATGCAAAAGGGTATGACATGAAGATAAACTTCAGCACCGAAGACACTACCCGGACAAATCTAAATCGATTATTTGAGTTCTATACGATTGCCGCAGCTTCCGGCGTGGACCGGATCGGGGTCACCGATACCGTTGGATGTATTACTCCGGCAGGATTGAGATATCTGGTGGGGAAGATCAAAAGTAAATTCGATTTACCGCTGGGAATACATTTACACAACGATTTTGGGCTGGCATTAGCTAATGCTTTATCAGGTGTCGAAGCAGGCGCTAATGCAGTGGCGACAACCGTTGGCGGGATCGGTGAACGCGCCGGAAATGTCCCGTTGGAGCAGTTCATCGTGGTGATGAAAGTGCTGTATAATTATGATCTGGGCATAAACACCAACGGGTTGAAGGGGCTTTATGACCTCGTGCATGAATATTCGGGTGTTTCAGTTTCGCCGAACCAACCGCTTATCGGGGAGAATATGTTCGCTCATGAATCAGGTATGCATATCGCAGCTATTTTAAACCAACCAGTAACATATGAATGTATTCCCCCCGAGCTGGTGGGGCAATCCAGAAAATTGCTCATGGGTAAACATACGGGTGGGACTTTTATTCGAAAACGACTGGAGGAGAAAAACATTAAAGCTACATCGGAGGAGATCGAGACCTTATTACAGGAAATCAAAGTGCTTGGTGAGTTTAAAGGAAAAGTTACCGAAGATGAATTCTGGAATATCGTGGAAATGGTTCACGGCAAGAACAAGAAGGAAATTGAATAATTAGAATTCGAGAGATCCCACATTACGGTTCGGATTTAATAATTGTAGAGGATGTTATAAATTTGAAAAACCATGAAAAAATGCTAACACGCAAAGAGATTCGAAAAAATTCAAAGAATAAATCATGGATTTCACCATTCCATAAGATCGTCGGTGTATATAATGCCAAAGAGAACCTGGTGCAGGTTTACGAATACCACGCTAGAAATGTATGCTATGGCGCCGCGGAATGGGCGGTGTATCATTATAAACGCTCAAGTGCATTGGTTCTGGACGCTGTTCGTGATGGGGCTAGAGATATATTCACATTAAAACTTGGCACCAGTAAATTGGACCTAAAGCCGTCGATCTCGTCCGCCGGTATTGAAGCCGTGGAATTGATTGAGGATAAGATACATATTACATATGCTGGTTTGGCGGGTGGCGGGGTTGGATCAACATGGTGTAGAGCACAAGCAAAAGGTGTGGTCGGTGCAATGATCCATGCTGAAGGCGGCGGTGATCGGCTGGGGAATGCCACCTTGGTGCTACCGAAAATGTTGAAAGTACAATTGGGTGTGGATGATACCGATAGGCTAGGTGCCGGTGCTACTTGGAGCCTGGCAAATGAAATCGCTTTTGAGTTGGGTAAGAAACCGGGCGTGGAATATTTGAACCACACCCTCGTCCAACTCTATCCCGGTACTCCCGAAAGAACCAAGAACTGCGTTGCTACAGTGCTCACATTTGCCGTCATTCCAGATAGATTGAAGTATTTGAAAAATGAGCTATTACGTCGATTCTCGAACCAAACACTCTCAGAGCACACAGGACTTGCATTCTGGGAGGGGATCTCAATACCAAAAGAATTAATTCGATTCTCAAACCAGGCGAAGCAAAAGATAGTCTCAATTCAAAATGTAAAAACCTTAGCGAATAAGCTGGATATTTCACTAATACCGGTGACAGGCGAGCGTGGATGCATCGGGGCAATGGCAAGTATCGGTTACGCTGAGAATCAAGAACAAGCTATAAGATTAGAATGAGCTGATGAATTTATAAATTATTTCAATTATTAATAAAAATATGAAAAGGCAATATCTATGAATCAAAAACAAGCTCAAAGTGTATTCAAAATATTCAATCCGGGCAAGGATTTCCCGGCGATTTCTATTTCAGGAACCCAATGTAAATTAGATTGTGCACATTGTGGTGGCAAATACTTGAAACAAATGCTGGCAATCGATTCTCCCGATAGCCTGCTGGCATTATGTGAAGACCTGGATGCGCGCGGTGCTGACGGTGCATTGATAAGTTCCGGGTGCGATTTTGATGGGCATACAATGCTGGACGAGTATATTGACACTCTGGCAATGGTTAAATCACGAACAAATTTGATTTTAAATGTTCATACAGGTTTAATTACCAGTGAATTAGCTAATCAGCTTGCAAAAACTAATGTGGATATCGCTTCGGTAGATGTAGTAGGCGATTTTGAAACTATAAAAAATGTGTATGGATTACACCATAGACCCATAGAATACAAGAATATACTTCAAGCATTTGATAGATGTGGTATGAAAAGTATAGTGCCGCATGTGTGTATAGGTCTAAATTTCGGGCAAATTACAGGTGAGTTTTCGGCAATAGACCTAATCTCGAGCATTGTTCCTACCGCGATTGTGTTTATAATATTGATTCCGACAAAAGGAACGAAGATGGCAGAATGTTCACCGCCTACTATCGATAATGTGTTAAGTGTAATAAAATACGCACGGTCAAAATTTGCTAATACGCCGTTGCAATTGGGCTGTATGCGGCCGAGGAGCCATGTATTTCGAGCATACAGGCGGGAAATCGAAATTGGTGCAATTAAAGCGGGTATCAATGGAATTGTATTACCAGCAAAGACCACGGAAGAGTATCTTCACGAGAATGGTTATTCGATTCAAAAATACAAAACCTGCTGTGCGGTGTGTTGAAATTGTAATGTGATAATGCCAGGTTAGAGTATTTTTATGTGAGATGTTAAAACCCGTATACTATATACTTATTGGTTTAAACCAATAAATATTTATATAATTTGATAATATTTAGCATCACATAGAAAAATAAATGTTGGCTATATATTAACTAACATTTAAATAATCATTGAATCTACATATAAAATATGTAGGGGCGTGATGGTATGGTAAAACCCATTGATCAGAAAGCATTTTCAACTGTTTTTATAATTAGCATTTTGTTATTTTCAGGAATATTCGGAGCAATCTGGAACAGTTTCTCAGAATTAGAGGCAATAGAGGGTAGCGCAACAAGAATAGAAAGCGGACAAGATCTACATCTACAGGAGATCGATGAGTGCCAAAAAGCCGATGAGCAATCGACAACACACACCAGAGGCGAATCGAGAACGATCGACGATGTGGGAGTCGTTAGCATGTCGGATATTGAAAAGGATGTATTAAATGTGGACCATTATCCGGGTACCGTTGTCCATATGAACATTACCGTAAAAAACTTCGGGACAAATGCTATTACCACACCATTTGAATTATTAATGACAATTTCAGATGGCACCACCGAGCCACCAAGCTATCATTTTCAGGAAAATCAAACATTGCCCGCTTGCTTGGGGACAACTGTTATGCAACCTGAAACACCGTACAACCTCACCTGGAACTGGACCACGCCGTTGAAAATGCCGCATGGGTGCAATGAAAATTTCTCAATAAGTGATGTCAGGTTTTGGATATATTTTACGACCTTATTAGAGGGCGATGAAAACTCGTCCAATAACCAGAAATGGATGAAGGTCGATGTTAATCAACCGGACTTTGAAGTGGAACTACAAAAAGGATGGATTATTAATAATATATATTTTCCCCAACCGGACATAATAATAAGGATCACCCCCGGAGAAGCCAATCTATTCCAGTTGAATTTTACTCTACACAACCTTGGCAAAGGGAGTTATATAAATTTTACCACCATACCTCCACAGGATTGGAAAGCCATTCCACCGCCTCGTAAATATT
>CBFDAW010000370.1:0-4263 GCA_965602865.1 uncultured Thermoplasmata archaeon | reverse complement strand
GTCGAACGCGGATGCATCGTTCATTGGCGAGGACGCGGATGATTGGTCCGGATATTCGGTGGCGGGTGCCGGTGACGTCAACGGTGACGGCTACGACGATATACTGATCGGTGCCCATGGTGATGAGGATGGAGGAGGAGACGACGCCGGGCAGACTTATTTAATTTTCCCGGACACTAACTCCAAACCCACCTTAATTTCCTCAATAAAGACTTATTCCGAAGATACATTTTCAATTGAGATACCAATGGCAAAAATGAATGATACGATCTATATCGAATTGCAGGGAACCGATGGAAACGTCAATCGAAAAGATATCGCCATAGTAAATATTAGAAGTAATGAGAGCTCTCCAAAAGGATTTAATCTTAAATTATATGAATCAGATTTAAATACCGGCAAATATCGTGGTAACTTTACGATAAAAAACAGAACTCATGACGGTTATCATTGGATAAAGGCTTTGAATACTGAGGCTATTACCGTCTCCTCGATACAGGATCCTTCCAAAAATGCAACGATTTTTGTCGGAGCACTTGTTTTATATCCTCTAATTGATAATTTCACTGCTCAAGAAGATGAATTATATAACACACATTATTCAACATATGATCTACCCAATATTAATTGGCTTTTTGTAAATAATGCATCCTGGTTGGAATGGAATGAAACTTCTCATAACCTAACTGGAACACCGGACAATAGCGATGTTGGCAACTATTATATACGAGTTAATATTTCAAGAGGGCCAAACTTTTCCGATGAACACAATTTCACATTGATAGTCAACAATACGCCGCCAGATATTACCACCGAAAATATTATAACCACTGTACAAAGCCAAAAATATTTTGTCGATTACAACAGTTCAGACGACGGTCAGGGGGTAATAACTTGGCACTTAGCCACTATTGCATCCTGGCTTCGGATTAATGCCACTAGTGGTAACCTTACCGGGATCCCAAAGAATGCCAATGTGGGTTCATGCTGGGTGAATGTGTCAGTGGATGATGGTAACGGCGGCTGGGACTCTTCAAATTTTACACTCTATATAATAAACGCGAATGATCCACCCAAAATTTTGACAAATGACATTCTTACAATCTATGAGAATGAAGAATATAAGGTCACTTATGAGGCAACAGATATTGATATTGGCGATCAACTCAGCTGGAGCATGGATTCAAATACATCATTTCTTGCAATGGATAGTGCGAGCGGTGTACTCTCAGGGATGCCGACGAACGATGATGTGGGCGTCTACTGGGTGAATGTAATGGTCTCGGATCTGAGCCTAAGAAGCAATTCGCATAACTTCAAGCTAACCGTAATAAACGTTAACGACGTGCCGGTGATCACCAGCGTACCTATTCTTGAAGCTACTGTATTGGATTTATATGAATATCAATTGAATGCAATCGATGTGGATAAAGGAGATATTCTTACATATTCACTCGATGCCTGCCCGGATAACATGGTGATAAACGAAACCAGTGGATTAATCACCTGGACGCCGAATCCGGACCAAATAGGCGACAATCCGGTTATTGTTCGAGTCAGTGACGGCAACGCATCGGACACACAGGAGTTCAATATAAAAGTAACTCCCCCTGCTAACTATGCACCTCTGGTCACACTTATTTCACCGGCTAATGGTTCCATTGAAGATGTGATAAATCCAACCCTCACCTGGTCGTCCGAGGACCCAGATTCCGAGGTGATCTATTACGATGTATATCTGCACTCTATTCGCTCAATGGTTCAGGAACTCGATGCATCCACACGGTTAGTCACCGAGCAAACTGACGACTCATACCAAACAACAACTCTTACAAAAGGAAGCGTGTATTATTGGACCGTCATCCCTAATGACGGTGAGTCCACGGGATATTGCTCGAGTGGTATCTGGTGGTTTAAAGTATCTGAGACGGCTACATTTAATTTTGCACCTGTGATCACCAGCGAACCGGTCAAGAGCGCCACGGTTGGTGAGCAATATCGTTACGAAGTTCTGGCAGAAGATGATAACCAGGATGATATGCTGGAATACTCATTGGTCGAGCACCCAAAGAATATGCTCATTGATGCTGATTCAGGAGTCATTCTTTGGACGCCGAACCAAGATCAACTTGGGAAGCATACGGTCATCGTAAAAATATCCGATGGCAAGTCATTCGTGTTACAGACGTTTGAGATCGAAGTGACCGTAAAAAATAATAAACCGGAAGTCAATCCAATACCCGAGCAGACCATTAAGGTTGGCGAGAAATTTAGCTACCAGGTTGCAGCAAATGATCTAGATATCTTAGATATTCTGACCTTTAAACTGGAGAACGTACCAGCGGGTATGATGATCAACTCAACTGGTACGATAACCTGGGTGCCTAATAAAGATCAAGTTGGTAAACACATAATAACACTCAATGTCTCGGATGGGACGGAGCATGCATTACTCGAGTTCACGATCAATGTAAGAAAAGAAGATTCAATATTTAGTGGTTTGAATTCTGCAACACTGGGGATCGTTATAATTGTAATTATCTTGATCATAGTTCTGCTAACAGTTGCTATAATTATGACGAAAAGAAAAAAAGCACAAAAGGAGAAGGATAAACTAACATCTTTTAGTATCCCAGGACAAGAAGTACTACAACCCGAAACGATGTACCCGCCCGGCGGTCCGCAAACACCAAGCACTACCGCTATACAATCATCAACCACGGCGACCACGCCAGATGTTCCGCAGATCATGACTGCCGGCGAAAGCACGGTTCCGGCACAAGCAACCTCGCAATTAGGTGCGGCACCAGTTTCGGAAGTGACCGGCAACCGGTTACCCCAGGTATCCCGGGTACAACCGTCGCCGCGGCTGCCACCGGTGACTGGGACGGTAACACCGGAACCTGCAGCTACAATTGAAACGGAAATACCACCCGAGGTTGTGACACCGACGGTTGAAGCGCCAGCAGTGGAGACTGAACCGCAACCCACCGCGGAATTACCGTAGGTGAAATGTAATTCATTTACACAATTAGCATTAGCTTAGAAAGTGGTCACGTCTATGTTACCGAGTTAATGAAAAAGTGGTAACTTATGGGAAACAGTTATATAGCCTTATTACGTTTTCTATGGTATGAATAAAGATATCATTAAAAAAATTATAATTGAATTTCATGAATCTGGATTACCCGAATTGATCAAAAGAGATTCTGGGATTGATATAAACACTAATAAAATTATAACTTTAATAGGACCGAGAAGAAGTGGCAAAACATTTTTTTTGTATATTATTATGAAATTACTTGAAAATAAAAGTGTGGATAAAAAAGACATTTTGTATATTAATTTTGAAGACCCGCGGATTTATCCGTTCACTGCCGCTGATATTGATGTTTTAATCGAAGCATACCAGGAACTTTACCCAGAAAGAACGATTCAATATTTGTTTTTTGATGAAATACATGAAATTACTGATTGGGAACGTGCTGTTAGATATTTAGACGATAAAAAACTATATAAAATATTTCTAACTGGTTCAAGCTCAAAATTACTAAGTAGTGAGATTGCCACTGCACTTCGGGGAAGGACTATTCCCTATAAAATATTCCCATTTTCATTTTTTGAGATTTTGAAAACTAGAAATATTGAAGTTAACGATAAAACTTTTTATTCAAAAACCAGATTCATTGTGATTAATCAATTTGAAGAATACATGTCCTATGGAGGTTTTCCTGAAGTAGTACTTGAAGAAAATGAACGTATTAAGCTTCGGATTTTGCAGGAATATTTCAATACAATATTTATTAGGGACCTTATTGAGCGATATAAAATTCGTAACATATCATTTTTAAAAACGATGATAAAATTCCTAATCGCAAATATATCAAATTATTTTAGTATCTCAAAGTATCACAGAGGTATTGTCCAAAAATATAATCTTTCCAAGAAGACCATTCTAAATTACCTATCATATCTGGAAGATGTGAACTTTATATTTACGATAAAAAAGTATTCACCATCAATTCGCATTCAGGATGCTAATCCCGCTAAGATTTATTGTATTGATATAGGTCTAAGAACTGCAACTGGATTTTATAGCTCAGAAGATTTAGGTAGAACTGCAGAGAACCTGGTCTTTATTAAATTGCTTCAAATAAAAAATTTAGATCCTTTAATTGAATTGTATTACTGGAAAGGTAAAAAAAGTGAAGTTGATTTTGTAATTAAACGTGGTAAAAATATTGTGCAATTAATACAAGTAGC
>CBFDAW010000369.1:0-4283 GCA_965602865.1 uncultured Thermoplasmata archaeon | reverse complement strand
ATTCACACCCGGGGCATACTTGTTTCATGTCACCCATTGATGTAGACACACAAAAGCGTATGTTCAAGCATCCATACCAGTATGCAATAGTGATCGACCCGATTAATAATGACATGAAAGCCTTTACACTGGATCAGAAAACGAAAAGTAATGTAAAAGCGCGCGGTTATGCAATAATCGATTTTAAAGAATGAACGATTTAATTGGAAGTAATGAACAATAATATTCAGCCACCAAACCATTAAATAGTTCAATATAATTTGATCTCCTTGTTTTAGGATTTGAATTGGTATACAAACAGGGAAGATTTTGATGCGAAACCGATATAAGACTCTCAATTTTACTTTAATTATTTTAAATATTATTATTATTTTTAACCTGTTCTTATCCTCTTTTTGCATCTCAATGGTCTCAACCGGTAAACCAGTTTATTTCGATAAGTCAAATTTTAATGATACTTATATAACCAGCCGTGGTAATTCAAGTACGGACTCTAAGTTAGTATTTCTGTTTAATGATGAAAAAGAAGATGTATGGGTTACGGAGGATAAGCTTGAAAATTATACGACAAGTGCAGGATTCGATATAAAAAGCATTAGTAGTGAAGTGGATAATAACAGTTTATGGCTAAATATGACCATGCATGATGCTGTCTATGATGATGAGAGAATTTATTATAGACTGAAAGCAGGAGGTGCGGAGGCGATTTTATATAGGGGAGATGGGTCGATAACTTATCCCGATAAAAACGCCGGGTTTTCTATTTGGTATACCGTTACTTCCATTTCGGCGAATATTGATCTCGAGAAAGTAAACCTTGAGGCATTCAGTATCTCCGCCCTCGTCTCATTTGAAGATTCGAATAAAGAATATGGCGATTACGTCATCTATGATGACGTCTATGGTGAGCTTAACGGCTTTGAACAATCATATCAAGATCCACAAAACGATGTGAAGATTGCATACACCCAATCTCACCTTGAACCCGAAAAAGGTGAGATCGATATACTACAAACAAAGCTGGAAGATCATCACGAAGTTATTACTATAACCATCACACTCGGCTCCGAACCTCAAAGCGGTATTGGTTTTAGCTATACCCTAACACTTGGTGACGCCGAGTTCCAGTACTCTGATGGAAAATGCATTATACACTATGCCAATGAGGCGCAAAATGACGCAGAGTTTACAAAGATATCAGATTCAATATCTGTAGATCTTAAAAAGTCAAAATTGAACTTCCTAGTTACACATATACGCGTTACAACCAAACATGAGCCATCCGAACGCAAGATATTTTTAGACGAAGATACCATGGAGCTACCCGGTTACTTTTACCGTTTTGGTGAAAAAATGGACCTAAAAGTTAATTTATTTAAAAATGACCAGATTATTCTATTAATAAATGATAAATTGAATATTTCGAACACAATAGCATTACGTGAATTAATCGATTCGCAGGGCAATAATGATGCTGTAGTGGAAACTTCTGAGGTTGAAAGTTTTATTGAACAATTGCAAAAAGATTTTACAACTGAAGACATGTTTGAGTTTTATCCACTTGTGGATTCCGTACCCGGGGAGGCATCTATTGAATTTGAATTCGAAAATGCTACCGGTGCCATTACTAACCAAAAAACTATTTTACAATCAATCACCGGTCGCTGGCAGTTCCTATCCTCTTCAGCTAAAGAACATAATGTCACATTTAAATTAATTTCCGAAGCTCCGTATATCTCGAGTACATACGCTTTTTTCCTGGAGATTGTGTATAATAATGTGATGTTCAAGTTTTCGGACGAGTTCAAATACTGGGAGATTACGCCAAATACTACCAATCCTGAACTTTTAAAGAATTATATCAATGCAAGGTACGATATGATCCTGATCCCTGATTTGGAATATTATGTATTAAAAAATCGATTAACGGAGCCAGAATGGGGGTTTTCGATTATATATAACGAAACTCTGGCAAACTTGGATAAAGAAAACAAGAAGTCAGATGATCCCGGATTCATTCCGGGCTTTGAGGTGGGTTTTATAATTATGGGTGTTGTGATGTATACCGGATATTATATACTATCTAGAAAAGACTGACCTTATATATTGACGATCTAAACCCTTGCGAGAAAAATAAGAATAATTATTGATCTCTTCTTGTTTTCTCTCATAATTAAACTCCACGCTTTCTGTCAGACCAGATTAATTTATGTAACTGAGGTAGCACGTGAACCGCAAGACCGTCCTTTAACACCCGCTGAGCCAAGGTGCGTAATGTTATTTCGATAGAATTTTTATCTTCCCTTATTAGGTGGCACGGTGTAAATATTACAGGGCAGCGTTTTCCAAGCGCGAACTTATCAAGTACATTCTTGGCATATTCATAATCGTCATTGCTGGCAATAATAAATTTCACTTGGTCACCATCATCTAAAAGTTCTAAATTTGTAAAATTCATCTTGAGTTCCTCACCGGAAGACGGGCATTTAATATCCATGGAAATTTTAAGTGTATCCGCTCGAGGTAATTTCCCCAAAAATATCGAACCATTTGTTTCCAGATAAATGATTAATCCTTGATTAATTAATTGATTAATCAATTCAGGTGTTTCCTCGTGGGTCATGGGTTCACCACCGGTTATGCATATATGTTTTGTAGGGTGTTTTTCTAACCGGGCGAGTATTTCATTTATTGAAAGCTCATCACCATCGTAGTACGCATATTTTGTATCACACCACTGACAGCGTAAATTACATCCTGTCACGCGAACAAAGGTCATGGGTAGACCCATATAAACGCCTTCACCCTGGAGCGAATAAAAAATCTCGTTGATTTTCATAGGATTATCCCGATCTAATTGATTCTGTCCTCATACTCTATTGGATCTTCGCGTCCGGCTTCGGAAAAACCTTTCAAACGCAACTGGCAGCTATCACATTTCCCACATGCTTTGGCACTACCTAAATAACACGACCAGGTCAAATTGAACGGCACACCAAGCTCGAAACCGCGGGTAATGATCTCTGCTTTTGTCATATTGATAAGAGGATACTTGATCTTGATCGCTTTACCGGAAACCCCTGCCTTTGTACCAACTGCCGCGGTACGTTCGAAATTCTTTAAGAAATCGGGGCGACAGTCTGGATAACCGCTGTAATCAATCGCATTAACACCGATATAAATGGCTTCAGCCGCCAAGGTCTCCGCCCAGGCTAGAGCGTAGCTGAGCATTATAATGTTCCGTGCGGGAACATATGTCGTCGGGATCTCAGTTGTTAACTTATCTACAGGTCGGTTCACGGGGATTTCTTCGGTAGGGTCTATTAATGCCGAGGTGCTGATTTTCTGAAGGTCTAATTTGATTAGCTCATGTTTTTGAACATTATAGAACTTAACAATATCTTTTGCGGATATGAGTTCGCGCATATGCCGCTGACCATAATTAAAGGTTAAGGCATTGATAGTATACCCTTCATCCACCGCTATTCCAAGGGTAGTAGCAGAATCCAGACCACCGCTGAGTAATACTACGGCATTTCTATCGGTCATATCTTATCCTTAATAAAATCAATGGATATAAGTCTTTCATAATATGGTGTCCATTCCATTTCTATCATAAATTCACCATACCCTTAAAGGATACAATAGAATAAATAATTTATTTTTTAAAAGTTACTCATTAGAATTTACTCATGAGTAACCCCCTTACTATTTTCTCAAGATAGACTAAAAACATTTATACTCCATATCTCCATTATGATTTGTTTCACTCACCCCCAGGGGGGCGTTGACCTTCCTGATTTTTTTCTCTTTTCGCCCCCCTACCTTTTTTATTTGAATATGATACTTCCTTTTTTACCACGCGTGGTAATTTTAATTCTTTTTTCTCTTCCTGGCTCTTGACAATTTGGAGCACTATATTATATATATACTAAATAAATAACACCAAAAAACATCTTGGTAGACTTGTAGACTTGTAAAACCCTATACCCCCATGATTTGGTGTGGTGGAAGACCCCCAACCTAACCTTGAAAATTGTATTTTCAAATACCTTAAATACTTAAAAATTTATTTTTATAGCAAATTTATCGGGGTTTAAGATTGAAAATATTGGCATTAAGTGATTATGAGTTTCAGCCAATAAAAATGTTAATAAAGATAATAAAAAAACATAATCCAGATGCAATATTATATGCTGGGGATTATATTAATAGATTTATTAAACTAGAAAACCTAATATTATTTAGACCTCCATACGCTTTCCAATTCAGTTATAATGAAC
>CBFDAW010000368.1:0-4289 GCA_965602865.1 uncultured Thermoplasmata archaeon | reverse complement strand
CAGGGTGGTTGAAAAAAATAGTTTGATTCATTCAATAGGGGTGCGAAATAAGAGTATGAACCATGTAATCCAGACAAAATCGCTTACAAAAAAATTCGGCAATTTCACCGCAGTCGACAACGTGGATCTAAAGGTTAAAGAAGGAGAAATCTACGGTTTACTCGGCCCAAATGGTGCCGGGAAAACCACGGTAATCAAGATGTTATGTGGGCTGTTAAAAATTACCTCTGGTAACGGGTTTGTACTTGGAAAAAAAGTGCCAGACTACAGTATCACAAGATATATCGGTCATATGCCGCAAGAGACTGCACTGTATCTTGGGATCACGGTGCACCAGAACCTGCAGTTCTTTGGCGAGATCTACGGTCTTGACAAGCAAGTTATAGAAAAAAGAGAGACAGAACTGCTTAGATTCATTGACCTGGAGAAATGGCGCAATGAATTAGTGACAAATCTTAGTGGCGGTATGAAACATAGGGTATCACTAATATGTACACTCATCCACGAACCCAATCTTTTCTTCCTGGATGAGCCCACAGTTGGCGTCGACCCGCAACTGCGTGAGGAATTTTGGAATTATTTTCATAAATTGAGAGATAACGGTAAGACAATACTAATAACAACTCATTATATGGATGAGGCTCGGCATTGCGATAGAATAGGGTTTATGCGCAAAGGCAAACTAATTGCCGAGGGGACACCAAAAAAATTGCTGCAAATTAGTGGAACAAGTTCTCTTGAGGACGCCTTTTTGAAATTTTCAACCGGGGTGGTGCAGCCTTGACCTTACCCAGAGCACTGGTAGTGACGAAACGGTTGTTTCGCGAAATGAGAAATGATAAGCGTACTGTTGCATTAATCTTTATCGCACCCGTATTTGCAATGTTTGTGTTTGGATTGGCATTCAGCGGCGAAGTTCATGATATTAAACTTATAATCGTTAATGAAGACGAGGGGTCTCTAAACCCATTGACAAATACATCAATTTTGTTATCCGATGATGTGATCTCAAATCTAAACCAGGATGTATTGGATATAAAATTTTTTGATAATCTAGCCAAGGCAAAGAAAAAGGTCGAAGCCGGTGAGGCATACGGGGTTTTATATTTCCCCCAACATTTCACACGTGATGTTCTTCAAAAAATCTCTATTAATTCATTTATTGGGAATACTACAATTAAACTGTTATTAGATAAGAGCAATATTAACGTAGCCGGTGAAATTACCAAAACCGTTACTGATGCTTTGATGATGACCATTAAAAACGCCGGTTCACAGCTACCTATTACCATTGATGCAGATGATGCTATATATGGTCAGGGCGCAGAATTTATAGACTTCTTCGTGCCAGGTATCATTGCATTTGTTGTTTATCTGTTAACTACTTTGCTTACATTAATTACATTTGTCGGTGAGCGTGGCACCGGTACATTGGATAGGCTGCTGGCTACACCAATCAAAGAAAGTGAGATCGTGGGCGGGTATGCTATTGCATTTAGCATCATGGGTACCATCCAGGCTGCTGTACTATTAATCGTTGGAATTATTATTTTTGATATTATGATTGTAGGTAATGTTTTACTTGCGTTCGCCATAATAGCACTTCTAGCTATCACATGCCAGGCATTAGGTATTCTACTATCAAGTTTAGCAACCCGAGAAGCACAAGCCGTTCAATTCCTTCCGTTCATAGTATTACCCGCATTTCTACTTTCTGGCATCTTCTGGCCCATCGAAGCAATCCCCACCTGGCTCCGACCAGCGTCCTATCTGGTTCCGCCAACATATGCCGTTGACGCTTGCCGGGGAGTATTCCTCAAAGGATGGGGATTTGAAAAGATTTGGTTAGATATTGTTGCACTGTTAATTATTGCTTTAGTATTTTTAATTCTGGCGATATGGTCGTTGAAACGAAAAAGAGCTTAAAAAAGATAGAATCATAGAAAAATTTAACAACTTCTTCAGTTATGTGGGGTTTCTTAATAAAAAAACTGGAAAACCTCGTATTTAATACGAGGATGATAAATGATGAGTTAAAATGTATGAATTCATGTGCGATAAAAAACGCTATGAAAAGATATGTCTCAACAATCAACCTGGGGTTAACGGAGAATTTAGAAAGGTATGTCTGGGGGGGGATGAAAAATTACTTCTTCGGAGAAAAAATATCGGAATAATAATGGTAAGGTAAAAGAGCAACTTATAAAGGAATTACAAAACCTTCGTGAGCGAAATCTTGAGTTAAAAAAATTAGGAGCCGAGCATAAACATGCGCAGAATATTATTTCTGGGTTATACGATATTTCAAGGGTAGTATCTTCAAAAGCTAATCTGGATGAGCTATTTAAAACAATTCATAAACATCTCGGAACTATAGTGGACACCACTAATTTTTTCATTGGATTATACGATAAAAAAAGTGATTTAATATCCTTTCCATATTTCGTTGATGAAAAAGATAATAAACCCGTAATTTCGAAAGCTAGTGAATCAGGTTCTCTTTCTTCCGAGGTGATTAAAAGCAAAAAACCACTTGTTATTAAAAAGGCAAAATTTAAGAAAAGACTCGCTAAAAAAGAACTGAAACTCTGGGGCACATTACCTGAGTTATGGTTGGGGGTTCCATTAAAAATAAAGAATGAGATAATTGGTGTCTTGGGTATGCAAAGTTATACAAACCCAAATCTTTATTCTGAAGATGATATCGCACTCATGGTATCTATTTCCGATCAGATCGCAATTGCCATAGACCATAAAAGAACCGAGGAAGAACTTGAAAAATCTGAAGAAAAATGGCGCTCATTAGTACAAAATACACCTTACATCACAATGGCTGTAGATTATGAGGGGATAATTCAATTCATTAATCGCACGGTTTCGGGTCTGAGTGTAGAAAGTGTAACTGGAAAAAAACTCTATGACTATATTTTACCAGAGCATCATGATTTAATGAAAAAAAATATTAAACAAGTTTTCAAAACTGGAAAGTCAATTTCCTATCAAATTAAGGGTGTAGGTATTAATGGTAAGCTAGCATGGTATGAAAGCAGTCTTGGACCTATACTACGAGACGGTACGGTTTCTGGGGTGATTTTAATCACTATAGATATCACGAAACGTAAGCGTGCCGAGAAAGAACTGGAGGAGCATAAAAAGAATCTGGAAAAACTGGTAAAAGAACGAACCGAGAAGCTGACAAAAGCGAACGAACAACTACAGCGTGAGATAAAAGAACGTGAGCAAGCAGAAATTGCACTTCGAGAAAGTGAGGAAAAATATCGTAATTTAGTTGAGCGAGCGAATGATGGGATTGCTATTATTCAGAACTCTATTGTAAAATATGTGAATATTGCATTAACTAATATGATGGGCTATTCTATTAATGAGGTAATCGGCAATAATTTTTCTAATTTTATAATTCCCGAAGAGTTGCCAAAAGTTGAGGACCGTTACAAACGGCGCATGAAAGGTGAAGATGTTCCATCCGTGTATGAGACTGCATTCTTTCATAAAGATGGCAGACGGATTGACATAGAGTTAAATGCTGGAATTATTCCATACGAAGGTAAACCCGCAGATTTCGTCTTGGTTCGAGATATCACGGAGCGAAAAAAAGCGGAAGATAAGATCAAATCCGCCCTTAAAGAAAAAGAAGTACTTTTACGAGAGGTTCACCATAGGGTCAAGAACAATATTCAGGTGATCACCAGTATGCTCAATCTGCATTTTGGGTATTTCAAAGATACGCAAGATATCGAGACTTTCAAAGAGATTCAGAACAGGATAAAATCCATGGCACTTATTCATGAGAAACTTTATCAATCCAGAGATTTGGCTTTAGTTGATTTCAATGAATATATCAGGGATCTAATCAATAGTTTATTTAGATTCTATGGAATTAATGTAAATGAAATTAAACCAAAAATAACCGTTCAAGATGTATCACTAGGACTCGATGCGGGTATCCCATGCGGTTTGATCATTAACGAGCTTGTATCAAATTCGTTAAAACATGCATTTCCCGATCGTAGGGAAGGTGAGATCAGAATTAAACTTCAACCGGATAATAGTAATAAGATTTCTCTGATAGTCAGTGATAATGGTATTGGTTTTCCGAAAGATTTGGACTTTAAATCTATCAAAACTTTTGGTTTACAACTCGTAAGCACACTGGTCGAACAACTGGATGGAACAATCGAGCTTCATTGCATAGAGGGAACTGAATTTAAAATAATTTTTGAACCTAACTTTCGGAGTTTATATATCCAGATAGTCCCAAAGCATTAATA
>CBFDAW010000367.1:0-4290 GCA_965602865.1 uncultured Thermoplasmata archaeon | reverse complement strand
ATAAACTTGATGCCAATGACGCAAATGATGATCAGCATTTTCTCGGGCACTTATGATATGAGCAGCACCGTGAACCTTTATGAACCTGACCAGGGCTTTATTCTACCCACGCTCAAGCTATCGGGTTATTACAAACCCTGGGAATCGTTATTAATCTGGGTATTGATAGCATTTGGTTTGATCTCTTTGGCGCTGTATAATTTAAAGAATAAGGAAATTAATTAAGTTCATTACATATTTTTTATAAATACGTAATAGGAATTTGGATGAACCCAGTGATATTATACTTTATATACTCATATTCAGACCAAATAAAAAAATGCGTAATTAATCGCTATCTTTGTGTAACATTTTTTTATTTCATTTGATGATTTAAGAGATATTCAGATGAATAAGTTTAATTCATATTAATTAAATAAATTATTTTTGAATAGAGGAGTTGTTGTTAGTTGAAAATAAATCAGGACAATAATATTTATGTCCAAGGCTTAACCAATGGAAATGGTCTAACCGACGGTAATGGTCTGACAAACGGAAACGGGCTTACAGTGGTTACCTGGAATTTAACCAAAGGAACCATATCACAAAAGCAAAATAGAATCAAAAATTTAGAAGCTCGGATTAGAAAAAATAGAATTATGGGATTAATTATAGCGATTATTTTAATAATTACACCTCTTGATATTTATTTATGGGAGCTAAACGAGGGTCATGAGAATAGATTTCAAATAGATGGTAAGTTTAAAGATTGGGGGAATTTAGAGTTAAACTCAGATATCTATTCGGACCAGAAGAATAATGTCAATATAAATATAATTAATTATCATGCGATAAAAGATAATCTGCATTATAATTTTTATTTACAAGTGTACGGTTCTATGCTCAATGGTGTGGAAAATAAAATGGATAATGAGAGGTTAATTGGACTTGATAATATTCATATCTTTCTTGATTCGGATAATAATTTAAGTACCGGGTATTCTATACAAAATCTAGGCGCAGATTATGTGATAGAAATTCAAGGATATAATGGAATGGTACTTAATTTCAGATTAAAAATGTTTGAAAAAAAAAGTGACCGTTTAAACTGGTGTGGTTGGAGAGCAATAGAGTCTAATATCAGGGTCAGTGTAAAAGGCAGAGGATTAGAAGCACAAATTCCAATAGATTCTTTATCAAATCCCATATCAACCATGTTGATATTGTTTCATACCAAAGATATTCTTGGCAATGAAGACTATTCCGATGAAATTATTAATCTCGGTTCAGGGATATTAAGTATAACCCAGGAATCTACCGGGAATGAGATAATATCTAAAAACTCAATGGACAATGCGGTTACAAGATTAACCCTTCAAACCGCAGCAGAAGAAGTAAGTGTAAATTCATTAGTTCTCACCAATAAAGGCACAATATGTGATGCTTATTTTGACAAGATTGAACTTTATTTAAATGATGAAAATTTTTCAACCGCGAGAATGACCAACAATAAAGTAGTATTTGATTTAGAATCGCCAATTCTAATTGCCAAGTATGAAACGATAACCCTAGATGTGAAAGTTAATATTTCCAGTGATTTGGATAGCCCGGGTGTCTTAGGTCTGGAACTGAAAGAAGCCACAGATATCTCTATTGAATCTGAAATACCTATCATTATAGAATCAGATGTGGAATTAAAATATATTGATAAAATTCCAAATAACATAATTATTGACGGTGCGTTTGCAGATTGGGGTAAAATTCCATATAAATATGATACTGACTTGCGTGAGATAAAGAATGAAAACATTGATATTGACCAATATCGTATTTATCATGGTTCCGAGGACTTTTCATTCTATTTCAAAGTAGATGGGACTATGCTAGGTGGAACTTATGTTCCTATTAATCCACAGTACATCAAGGAAGAACCTATTGAACTTGAATCATCCGTAGGTAATGTATCGGAAAAATGGGTTGATGATACTCAAAACGAAGTTAATATAGAAATCGAGAACTATTTACCACCCAGTATATTAGGTGAAGATTCCGCCTTTATTTTTTTGGACACCGACTTAAATGAAATCACGGGTTTTCAGATTGGTAAATATTCGATTGGTGCTGATTATTTAGTACAAATAAAAGGTAAGAATGGGTATATTTTAGAGAGCAAGTGTTATGAATATAATCGAGAAAATATCGGTTGTTTGATAACAGATATGGATTATCAAAACTGGGATTGGAGATTTAAGTCACACATTCCCACCGCTATAGATTCGACACAACTAGAAACTAAAATCGATCTCGCAGACCTAGGGTTAACCTGTAATAACCCGAAAGGCGTAAGAGTATTTTTTTATATCGAGGACTGGAATAAAGCTAAGGACAAGATCGATGAATTTATGGAGATAGAAATAGCTGAACAAAATACGAATAACTTTCAATTATCAGATAATGGTTATACCTCTGTTAGTCGTGCCCGTAGCGAATCGATGATTAATGTTACCAGCGGGGTGGGTAATAATTCAGATGACCGATTCGGTTGGAATGTGTCCTTTGCTGGCGATATAAATAATGATGGTTATAATGACATAATTGTTGGCGCGCCATATAATGATACCAAGGGTAATGATGCAGGTGCGGCTTATATTTTCTTTGGCTGTCCGTCGATTAGCTTGAATAATATTAATGCTTCAACGGCAAATGTTACGATATACGGCGTAGATGATGCCGACCACTTTGGCTGGGATGTCTCGTTTGCTGGTAACCTGGATAATGATGCTTATGACGATATAATTATCGGCGCCCCCGGCACTGATAACGGTACGGCATACATATTCTACGGTGCTGGGATATTTTATGATGTATTAAATGATGATGGAGTATTGAATGCAAACAATGAATATAATGTGACAATAAACGGGTCTGGTAATGGTGACCAGTTTGGTTATTCAGTATCAGATGCAGGCGATGTTAATAACGATAGTTATCATGATGTGATCGTGGGTGCACCTGGAAATAATAATAATACAGGGGCGTCGTATATTTTCTACGGTGGAAATTCAATTCAATCAATTATTTCTTGCGCAATTGCAAATGTGACATTGTTTGGAAATGGCACAGGAAACAGATTTGGCGCTTCAGTATCCTCTTCTGGTGATGTAAACAATGATGGATTCGATGATGTGATTATTGGTTCGCCGGTGGTGGATAGAGTTGATGTATACTATGGAAGTCCAACTATGGATACGGATTTTAAAGAGATAACTATTTTTTCAGATGATTTCGAAACCGATAAAGGCTGGACAATTGATCCTGAAAGTACTGCATTTACGGGTGACTGGGTAAGAATAGATCCTATAGGAACTGCCTATCAAGCTGAAGATGATCATACCACAGCACCTGGGATTAATGCATATATCACAGGACAAAATTCTGGAGGCGTTGGTGATGATGATGTCGATGATGGAATAGCCATTGGGAGATCACCTAAATTATGGTTAAATAATTATTTTTCAGTTAATCTATCATTATATCGCTGGTTTTCAACAGGTAATACACCTGAAGTGACTGATGAGTTTAAGATACAGGTATCAGATGATAATGGCGGTGGCTGGGTTGATTTAGAATTGATACCTGGTACCGCTGCTAGTGCGGGACAATATGAAACCTGGAATTTAGTAAGTTTCCAATTGGAAGACTATATTAATTTAACAAACAATGTAAGAGTGCGTGTTAGTGCAAGGGATGACGTTGGAAATGCAGATTATGTGGAGGCTGCAATTGATGATGTTATTTTGAATGGTACACCTTATGCAAATTTAACCTTCACAGGTAAATCTGGGAGCAATTTTGGATTCTCTGTTTCCGGCGCAGGTGATTTTAACAAAGATGGTTATGATGATGTGCTTGTGGGTGCACCAGGTGCCAACCAGGCATATATATATTATGGTGGCGACCCCATGAATGCATGGGTTCAAACCACTGAATCGGATTTTGATTCCGCACTGAGAAATGTGCATATGAACATCACGAACATTATAAATGGTGAAGCACAACTTGAGACTTTTTACAGTATAAAAGCAATGATGGCATATTTTGATGATAACGCAATTGAGACGCCGCGAAACCGGAGCTGGAATCAAATTACTTGGCTAGCCGAGAACAGTACAAATAACATAGGTAATGATGGAAATCATTGGTTCGTAATCGAATCGGGGACTGTTAGGAAAAACGAGAAAATTTTAACGACATTAGACAAGAAAACCCCTTCGGGGAAATTAAGATAGATTCAACTAGATAGTATATAGC
>CBFDAW010000366.1:0-4291 GCA_965602865.1 uncultured Thermoplasmata archaeon | reverse complement strand
ATGATTCTTGATTTCGGATTTAGAATTTTTTTCATTTTTATCTTAAAAAATACTTCAGTTATCGCTTATGCCCTTCTTCCCTCAAACCTAAAAACTTAGTATTTAAAAGTAATACCGTTTTAATAATAAGCACTTGCGGGAGTACCCGAGCCTGGTCAAAGGGGCAGGGCTTAGGACCCTGTTGCGTAGGCATTCGAGCGTTCGAATCGCTCCTCCCGCATTTTTTTTACCCTTTCGTTAATATTCTTTTAAATTGAAGAAAGGGTAATAACTGGGATTTATACTCACGCTGGAAGTAAGCTATATTACTCAAAACTAAAAATCAATAAATTACAGGTTACGAGCAGGCTTACCCCGAGTTTTTGGATGACCGACAGCCTTTTTGGAGGGGTAAGCCAGCACAGTAAGCTGACAAAAAGGCTAAGCGAGCGTTCGAATCGCTCCTCCCGCATTTTTTTACCCTTTCGTGAATATTTTTTTTAAAGTGAAGAAAGGGTAATAACCGGGATTTATACTCACGCTGGAATTTATTTATGTTAATTAAAACCACTAGTCATTAAATTACGGTTCCGGAGCAGGTTAACCCCGAGTTTTTGGATGGTGAACCGATAGGTTCGCCCTATTTTCCCCAGGATTTTTGCAGGATAGCCTGGACAGGGCAAAAAGGCTGATGCGGTTAAACTTTTTGGGAAGGGTTAACCAGCGCAGTGAACCGCCAAAAAGTTTACGGTTCGAATCGCTCCTCCCGCATTTTTTATCGCACACAATAATTTATAAAAGATAATGTATTACGCCACTGGAAGGTATGATACTTGGCCGAGAAATATGACGATGAAAAACTTAACCAATTGTACGACAAGGATAAACTAGTCCACCATGACGCGTTAGCCCAGCAGGGGTTAACATTATATCCATATAAGTTCGAAAAAAAGTCAATGGTCGATGAGATCTTAAAGAAGTATCACTCCATCGGCGAGGAGCCCTCCGGCGACCAAGTTGCAACGGCGGGGAGATTGATCCAGAAACGCGGGCATGGTAAAGTAATTTTCATGGACCTTCAAGATATAACAGGTAAGATCCAGCTCTATTTTCGAATGAATGATCTTGGAAAGGAAAGATTTGAATTAATCAAGAGCCACATAGAGGTTGGGGATCATATCGGTATCCGGGGTAATGTATTCAAGACACGAATGGGCGAGCTCACGGTCTATGTAAAGGATTTCGAGCTGTTGTCCAAGTCATTAGCGGTGCTGCCGGAAAAATATCATGGACTGCAAAACATTGAGCTTCGGTACCGTAAGCGCTACATTGATCTTATTGCGAACACGAATGTAAAAGAGAATTTTGTAACACGTTCTCTGGCTATCAGTTCTATCCGCCGGTTCTTAACCGACCGTAACTATATCGAGGTCGAGACGCCGTTATTACAATCGGTATACGGTGGTGCAAATGCGCGACCATTCATCACACATCACCATTTTCTGGACCAGGATTATTTCCTACGCATCGCCCCCGAGCTGTTCCTGAAACGGTTGATCGTGGGAGGTTTCGAGCGTGTGTTCGAGCTTGGAAAGAATTTCAGGAATGAAGATATCGATACATTACATAACCCGGAGTTTACAATGCTTGAGCTTTACGAAGCATACTCGGATTATAATGACATGATGGACTTAACCGAACAACTAATATCGCAGTTAATTTTCGAGCATACCGGTGATTATGAGGTCGAGTTCGGTGATGTTAGTCTATATTTCAAGCCGCATTGGCGGCGCGTCAGTATGGAAGAGATAGTATCACAAACAATTGGTTTTGAGTTTGCCAGCCTGAGCGTCGACGAGTTGAAAGAGCTTGCAACTTCCAACCAGTTGGAAGCTGCCGCCGGAGCCGAATTAAGACGTGGTGAGTGGTTGATGCTGTTGTTCGAAGGGTTGGTGGAGAAGGACCTGGTTCAACCCACATTTATAACCGATTTCCCAATCGAAGTCTCACCTCTTGCAAAAAAACATAGGGAAAAAGACGGCTATACCGAGCGCTTCGAGCTATTCATCAATGGCTGGGAGTTTGCGAACGGGTTTTCCGAGCTAAATGACCCGCTTGACCAATACGAACGATTTCAGGACCAGGATAAACGCCGACGCTTGGGAGATCTTGAAGCACAGATGATCGATTATGATTATATTCATGCTCTCATGTTTGGCTTACCACCCACTGGCGGATTGGGTATAGGTATCGATAGGCTCGTTTTGATCCTCACAAATCAGAGATCTATTAAAGAAGTGATTTTGTTCCCACAGGTTAGAAAAATCTAGTAATACTTGAATCGAGGGAAGAAAATAATTTTTTTTCAATTCTATGAGAAATAAGGTTGTTTTAACCATACGTAATTTAGTAATCCCAAACTCAAGAGCAGATCGAAAAACCGGATGAACATCAAAATAAGAATCCAGAACCGCAATAAGTTATTTTCACCAAATTATTATATACATTGAGAATCATCTTTATTTGCCTTTTTGGGGTAATTTTATGCAGGAAAAGTATATTGCCATGGTCATTATACTAATTATTTTACCCGGACTCATTGCAGTTAACCCCAATTTTAGTTCTACGACATCCGGAGATGTTCAATTTTCTGAAATTCCGGATAATGAAGTTATCCCTGCAGATGCAAATACAATATCAGCCAATATCCCACAAGCCTTCACCGAGAACCGTGGCCAGCTCGAAAACGATGCTGTAATATTCTATGCCCAGGGCGGTGGGCTGTGGTTTACAGATGACGGCGTGTGGTTTGAAGTTAGAGAAGAGATATCGATCGATAGTCGAGAGTCTGAGGTCCCGTTGGATCCGATGCAGAGGTCTGAGCAAGCGATGCATAGGAGATATAATCGAGTAATTCTTAAACAAGAGTTCGTGGGTGCGAATCCAGTGAGACCGGAAGGTAGGGAAAGATTAAGCTGGAATAGTAACTTCTTTTATGGTAATGATTCATCGAAATGGAGGTCTAATGTACCAAATTACCAAGAAATCTTTTATGAAAATATATATGATGGCATCGACTTGAGATATTATTCTAATGAAAATGGTTTAAAATATGATCTTATTGTTCACCCGGGAGCCAATATTGATGATATTCGAGTTAAATATGAAGATGCAAATAGAATATATATTGACCATGTTGGTAATTTAAACATTGAAACCAAATTAAGAGATATTGCAGATGGTGGTTTATTTATTTATCAGGATGTCAATAAAATGCGATTTCAAATTGAAGGTAAATTCATTAAATTCGATAATCTTGAATATGGCTTTGAAATTTTAAGTGATTACTATTTGGATGAAGTAATAATAATAAATCCATCTCTGAATCTTAGTTATTCAACATATTTAGGGGGTAATATGGATGATTGCGGCGAAAGTATTACGGTAGATCAATTTGGAAATGCATTTGTCACAGGATTAACCAGGTCATCTGATTTTCCAACCACACCGGGTGCAAATGATACCTCTTTGAATGGTCTATGGTTTGATGTTTTTATTTTGGAACTTGATTCTAATGGTTCAAATTTAAAATATTCAACATTTATAGGCGGAAGTGGTTCGGATTGTGGTTGGGGGATCGAAATAGATTATAATGGTAATGCCTATGTCACAGGTGAGACTAATTCTACCAATTTTCCAACTACACCTAACGCATATGATAGGACATTTAATAATATTAATTTTCCTTTTACTGATGTGTTTATTCTTAAACTTAATAATAGTGGGTCACAACTTGTTTTTTCAACATATTTAGGAGGTGCGAGTAGTGATTGGGCTTACGCTACAACAATAGATGACTTCGGTAATGCATATATTACAGGAAGAACGGCATCGTCGAATTTTCCTGTAACTCCGGGTATATATGATCCAACATATAATGAATTTAATGATGTTTTTATTACCAAACTTAACTACTCTGGTTCAACACTGGATTATTCCACTTTTATCGGGGGTAGTAGTTCAGATACGGGGTATGATATAATCCTTGATGAGAACAATAACGCATTTATTACGGGTTATTCTTATTCATGGGATTTCCCCACCACAGCTGGGGCAAATGATACCTCTTATAATGGTTACTGTGATGTAATTATTGTTAAACTCAATAGTTCTGGTACAGGATTATTATTTTCAACTTTCCTTGGTGGTAACAACTGGGACTGGGGTCTTGCGATTACTATTGATTCAATGGGCAATTCATATGTAACAGGTTGTACTGGGTCACCGGACTTTCCAACAACACCAAATGCAC
>CBFDAW010000365.1:0-4294 GCA_965602865.1 uncultured Thermoplasmata archaeon | reverse complement strand
TAGCCCGTAAACACCAAAATATATACCACATATTTTAACAACGGACGACTCTGAGCCGTTGTTCGTGCGCGATTATAACTATTGTATAGGTTGCCTGCGCTGTGTCCGGGCATGTGCTGAACTCTCTGGCGCGGATATTCTGGGGTTCGTGTACAAGGATGGTAAGGTCTTGGTGGGACCTAAAAATGGTTCAAAGTTTTCAGAAGCGAATTGTCAATTTTGCGGTTTATGCGTGGAGGCTTGCCCAACGGGCGCACTCATGGATAAGGATCCGAAATCTGGTGACCGAAGTAGCTGGCTGACCCCGTGCAAGAGCACTTGCCCGGCACATATTGATGTGCCAAGATATATCTGGTATCTTTCCCAGGGTAAACCTGCTGAAGCTACTGCGGTTATACGTGAGAGTGTACCGTTCCCGGGTGTACTTGGCAGGGTATGCTTCCATCCATGCGAAGCGGTTTGTAGGCGTAATGAACTCAATGAAGCAATAGCAATTTGTTCTCTCAAACGTTTTGCAGCAGACAAAGATACTGGTCTCTGGAAAGAAAAAGCTGCGGAAAATGATAGAAAGTGCGCGAAAACCGGTAAATCCATAGCAGTGCTCGGCGGCGGACCCGCCGGGCTTACAGCGGCATATTATCTGGCTAGGAAAGGGCATAATGTAACCATTTATGAATCCGAAAGTCTGCTTGGTGGCATGCTGGCGTGGGGGATACCTAAGTACCGATTACCCGAGTCTGTTTTAAAGCAAGAGCTCCAGGAGATCTTGGTCACGGGCATTAATGTTAAAATGAATTCAAAAGTAGGCAAAGACATTTCTTTCGACGAAATAAAATCGAACAATGATGCGGTATATATAGCAACAGGTGCCGGTAAAAGTAGAAGAATAGATCTTGAGGGTAACGAGCTTGAGGGTGTGCTTTGGGGCATGGAGTTCCTAAAAGCGGTGAACTTTGGCGAAGATATACAAATTGGCAAGTCCGTGGTAGTTATAGGCGGCGGTAATGTGGCGGTAGATGTGGCAATGGTCGCTCGGCGTCAAGGGGCAGAGGAGGTACAACTGGTTTGTTTAGAGGCGCGTGAGGAGATGCCGGCGTTCGACTGGGAGCTCCAAGAGGCGGTTTTTGAAAGTGTAAAAATAAAGCCGTCGTGGGGCCCAAAACGGATCCTTGGCGATCATGAAGGTAAGGCAACGGGTATAGAATTACGGCGATGCACATCAGTGTTCGACGGCCAGGGCAACTTTGCACCTAAATACAACGAAAATGAGACCACGACCATGGAAGCTGATACCGTGCTCCTGGCGATCGGTCAAGCGGCTGACTTGAGCTTTATACCAGATGACTGCGATGTAAAGGTTCAACGTAATATGATCAAGGTCAATGAAGATACTTTTGAAGCTACTTCGGGTGTTTATGCCGGCGGTGATATAGTAACCCAACCCGGTTCAGTGATCGACGCAATCGCTGCTGGCAGGTGCGCCGCTGAGGCTATTGATAAATACTTGGGCGGTCATGGCAGCTTCGAAGAAACTCTGGTGGAAGCACCCGTGGTTCAAAACCCCGAGCCAATTGAGGGTTTTGCGAAACAACCAAGATTACCGGTTGCAACTCTTGATGCAAATAACCGTCAAGGCTACGACGAAATCTGCCTGGGGCTCGATGATGCCGGTGCGGTTCAAGAGGCACAGCGCTGTTTGCGCTGTAACTTACGCTTCGAAATGCCAGCTGTACTGTTACCACCCGAGGATGTCCTGGTGTTCAATACCGAGAATATCGCGGCTATCCCCGATAAACTTGAGGGCGTGTTCCAGCTGATGGATGTAGATAAGAATATTCTGGTTATCCAAGGTACCGCAGATATCAAGAACGCGTTGAACCAAAGGCTTGAGAGTGCGCACAATTCGAAATTCTTTAAATATGAAGAGGACAAGATGTACAGTAAACGCGAGAGCGAGGAGATCCAGGTATACCTCCAGAAGCATGGCAAGATGCCGCCGGGGGATGGTGCGGGCGGTGGGGATGATATGGATGACCTGTTTTAGTTTTCAATGCCCAATAAAGTATACAAATCAAAAAATATAAATAAAATGCTGGTTCTTACCTCTCATCGAGGGAGACCGATGGGGAAAAGAGTTATCTCTTATTTAATAATATTATTATTAATAACATCTGGGCTTACATTTTTTACGAGCTCTTTAGCGTTAGAATTGGATAATGAGAACAAATGTTCAAATAGCCGTGCAATTGACTATGACAATTCATTTGACACTGCCACCTATTTAAGTAATAATACGTTATATTCGGACTCTGTGGATATGGACGATGATATGTTTGATTTTTATACGATCTATTTGCAGGCAAATTCCACAGCTGGTGAACTTTTTACTATTAATATTACATTAGATTCTTATATATATGGCATACAAATATATGTTTATAATCCTGAAAAATATATAATTGTTTATGAGTATTATTCACTTTATGAGGGTGATGAATTTAATCGGTCAATATGCGCTTGTACACCAGGATTTTACTATTTCGTGATTGGTGCTGATTGGTATTCTGAGGTTGACTATAATTTTATAATCTACAATCAAACCGTGAACAGAACAATAGATAATGATAACGCCAATGCCACTGCAAATAATACGGCAGGGAGTGGTAGTTATGTTGGTGTAGTAAATGCTACATATGATTATTTGGACCTGTACAATATTTCAATTACTTGTGGGATTTCCACTACTGAGGGATTAACTATATATCTTTCAGTATACAATGATTTATATCTAGCAGTATACAGTCCCGATGGCACTCTAAGGGAGATGACAACCTCGGGGATAATAGAATTTGCCGCCGACCAAACCGGTACATATCGCATGGCAGTTGGCATTTATAATGAAATCGAATTTAATAAAACTTATTACTTGAATATTACGGTGACCCCGGATGTTCCCGTGGATGATGATTACGACAAAGAGCATGCCGTGCTTGTATATGACGGGACCATGCTGGATTCTTCGTTCGACTCTCAATTCGATATAGCTGATTGGTATATGATAGACTTAGACTATTATGATGAATTACTCGTTTCGTTAATATATACCGCGGGGACTGGTTATACTGATATCGATATTTATGATGAAGATGGTAACTGGATGAACAATGATTACGAAACGGATTACTATAAAGGCTGTTGGGCTATAACCCAAGTGTATAACTCGGGTCGTTGTTATATCGAGGTTGAAAACTGGTGGAACTCTCAGCAAATAGATTATACAATCCTATTTTCGTTGCAGGGTGAAACACTCTGGTACGAGCCAATGATCAAGAATGATACCAATTTAGACTTCAGCATGGATGAAGATACCGTTGATAATTCACATGTTAACCTATATGATATCTTTTATAAGCCGGATAACAAGCCTTTAACTTTCAACTCACCATCGCATCTGAGTGGAAAAGATACTAATTTCGATATAACTATATTATATAATGGTTCAGTTCGTTTCGAGCCACACCAGGATTTTTACGGCACCGAGGATTTCAATTTCTCGGCTAGAGATGAGAGAAATAATTATTTGTATTGGGAGTTGAAAGTTACCGTACTCACGGTCAATGACGCGCCTATCATAACCAATATTGGTGACCAGATTTGGAAAGAGGATAAGGAAGTTAATATCTCGATAACTGTCACCGATGTTGACGATTCCGAGTTCATTTTTAGCGATAATACAACTTTATTCGATGTGAACCCGGAGACTAATAATAGTATCCGATTTACTCCCACGAACGACCAGGTTGGAATTTATTATATAAATATTACTGTTTATGATATTAAAAATGAGTCTACGACTGTTTATCCATTCATTCACTTTAAGGCAGACATTAGAAATACCAATGACCCGCCAAGGTTCGAAAAAGTGGGCGGTAAAGACCCGGTCTCAGGGTTTGTAATATTTACCGCAAAAGAGGATACGTGGTATAACTTTTCTGTCGAGGCTTATGACATTGACCATGAAGCCGGTGCGATGGATGTGCTCAGTTTCTATTCCAATGTATCAGACCCAACATTTCTAGTCGATAGAAAGACCGGAGATATCTCGTTTTTACCTCAACAAACGCACGTTGGTGAGTTCTTTGTACAAATAGCAGTTGAAGACGGTAACGGCGGCAGCGCGTATCAGAATATAAGCATAACCGTACTAAATACTAATGACAACCCGGAACCTCCCTTTATTACACCGGCTAATACAAATTACCTTACGGTTAACTATTCGGTCGGCAAAGTAGTA
>CBFDAW010000364.1:0-4298 GCA_965602865.1 uncultured Thermoplasmata archaeon | reverse complement strand
AAACAGATATTATTAACCGCCACGAGGTCTCTATTTAGTCCTGGTAATGAGAATGGTACTGTTAATAATGAAACAAAAAATCCAATAATCATTAATATTATAATAAATACCGTGCTATAACTATAGACCTCTTTATAATGTTTGGCAAGTTCCTTGGGTGAGCCAAAATCTCTGGTGGCGCGTGAGAAATTATTATGTGTTAGTCCCCCTAACGATTCTGCTTTTTCATATAAATGGGATTCAATTTCCTTTAATATGTTTTCTTTGTCTTTAGCAGCTATAAATCTAAGTTCTTTACGAAATTTTGTAATATAATCATTGACAACTTCATTGGTTTTTGGGGAACTATACATTTCAATTACTCCAGTACATTTTTCATACTTTCCACCATTTGCTGCCACTCCGAGCTTGCGGATTTCAAAACTTCCTTACCGGCTTTGGTCAGAACATAATATTTGCGCGGCGGTCTATCCTCTTCGGTTACCCATTCACTCTTTAGATAACCACGTTTCTCCAATCTGTGAAGTGCAGGATATAATGTACCTTCCTTAAGATCGAAGTACCCCTCAGATTTTTCGCGTAACTCCTTGATTATCTGGAATCCGTATTTTTTACCTTTACTGAGAAGTGCAATTATACATAGCTGAACGCCGCCTTTTTTGAACTCTGCACTCCACTCATGTTCGCTTACCATAACATCATTCTGCACGTATGAATTTATTTAAGAGCCTGTCTGAGAAATATGTATACGAATAATTTTACTTAGATTTATTGTATCTTTTATTATATTTCTGGTAATCATCTCAATAATTTTAATATTTCTTGATCTTAACAGCAGTACCATATGCGATAATCTCTGTAGCACCCCAAAGGGTCTCCGCGGTGATCAACCGAAATCCCACAACACCATTACAGCCCATATTCTTGGCCTTCCGGCACATCCGGGTCAGTGCGATGTTGCGGCATTCATCCACCAATGAAGTGAATTGTGTAGCCTCACCACCGACCAGTGACCGGCCCTCGGCTCTCGCGGCTGAGAACATATTGCGGGCTTTAACACAGCTGCCCATGACCATTCCTTTGACCGAGTATTCTCCCAGCTCAAGATTTCGGGTCTTTGAGGATAGCTGCACACCCAAGGTGTCCGGCCCGGGTCGACCCCAATTCCGGCTGTCATATGCCATTATGGAGGCGAACGTCACAATCCACAACAGTACGATCAATAAGGATAAGACAGGTAGCCCGAAGAAAATAAAAGTGATGGCTAGGATTACGCTGGAAATCATAAAACCGATCAAACTACCCAGAGCACTGGGATCATTACCCATGTTTATCCCACCTCATTTTACTTTTACGGCGGTCCCGAAGGCAATGATCTCTGCGGCACCACGCATGGTCTGGGCCGTCGTGTATCGCATTGTGATGATAGCGTTTGCCCCCAGTGCTTCAGCCTGAGCGATCATTCGTTCAGTGGCCGTTCGTCGGGACTCCTCCATCATCTCGGTATAACCCTTTGCTTCGCCACCGACAATGGACCTCAGACCTGCACCAATATCCTTGCCTAGATGTTTGGTCTGGACACAGCTGCCGAAAACTACTCCCAATATTTTTTTGATCTTTGTTTCAGGCATTTCTTCTGTTGTGGTTACCAACATTGATATCACTTCCTTTTTTCTTCTCGTTGTATTACACAATAGACCCGCATTTGGTGCATTTATAGCTCACACCGTCGATGAACTTAAGCTTGGAATTACCGCATTTCGGGCAGTTTCCCATTCCCGTGTCTCTGGCGCCTTGATGTATCTCTTCCATTCGCCGGATCCGCCACAGCTCCTTTTCCACAAGCTGTGAAAGGTTGACCCACCGGTTGACTTTCCACCACTGCCAAATGTCCTGGCCCAGGGTTATGTTTACCTTCGGCATTGTAACGCACACCGAGGAGTGTCAATACTCCCTAAGGAGTACATAGGAGTCTTAGTATTTAAAAATTATTCTTTGTTTTACCCTTTTTCTTTGGTATGAGCATTGCCACTAATACGATGATCACTATAAGCACCCCCTCGATTGTGGTATCACTTATCCAGTCGAATTACATTTTCTTTACGATGCTCCATGATACCCTCTCGATTTTACTTTCGGATAAGAAAGTGCTAGCTAGGATTAATTATGGTTTGTACGATTCTGTTCTTTGGTTCTCTGGTTTGTTTGAATAATATCGTTCTTTTAGCATTTTTTCTCGACCCTTACGTTTTACGAGAAACACTATGGATACTACAATTGCTATTAATGCAATGATCAATTGCAGGCAGATACCACCGCCTGATAGCAGGTTGAAGGAAATTCCGGATAAACCAGGGATGGACAGTGCAACCGCGGAAAAAGTCGGGTCATGGAAGATCACATCTCCTTGCGGATAGATGTAACCGCCCAATATTATTAATGCATGAAAATATCCGTCGTCATTTTCTCCACGACCGCTAGTATTCTGACCTGCATGGATCTGGAAGTACATATCCTTGGTAACATTGTCGACATCAACTTCACTAACCCAGCTTATATTGCCGACCTGTCGCCAGTTGTCCCTGAACCGGACATGTTCTTTTTGTACCAGTTGTGCTTTATTTGGCAGTTCACCTTCATCCTTGATGACCTCATTGACCATTTCACCTGCTTTATCATATGAATATTCTGCAACACCTAACGCATCATCGATATTTGATACAAATTGTTTATCGAACCAATCATTGACGATGTCGGGTATGAATGTTCCAAATATTGAAAACGTCTCCAACATTACTTTCGAATCTAAGCTGATGTTTTTAAAATCCCAACCTTCAACAAGATGGTCGAACTTGAATTCTGCATTAACAGCATAGCCTTCGAAGTTGCGAGTACCATCACTTTTAGAATCGATGACTTTTATTTCATCATCGGTATTAACAGTGACTTTATACCAGGGAATATCATTAATTTTCTCGTTTTTCTTTACCTTAACCTCGATATGGAATGTAAATTCAACTTTTTCAACTTCAGTAGCGGTGGTATTGTCATCTTTATACTCGGGGTCCCATATTTTACCATTATCATCACCATACTCTAAGTTGGTACTGGTAAGTGAAAATTCGATCTCAATTTTATCACTTTCAACATTTTCTACCTTTTCGATTTCACTTCTGGTCCAGGTGGTGTTTAGACTCAAAGCTTTGACCACTGGCTCAGTATATATGAAACTATCATCGAGGTTGTCAATCCTATCGCTCTTACGCTGAAAATCCCATAGTTTATTATGTCCCCCAACTAACTCTTCTTCGGGCTCGAAGAACATGTTAGTTTCATGATAGCCCTCGTCTTGAAATTCAATTAAAGTGATGAGTTTCTGACCATAAACCGTTACCACAGGAATACCGATCTTTTCAACAATTGTATCGCCGGATTCTGCTAGGATACTAGCACCACCTAAGTATCGCAGTTGAAATGTCGCCATTAGAATTCCATTATGATTGTTTTCGTTACCATATAAAATAAAGAACCACGCATCTTTACTAAATCTTATGGCAATATAATCACCCATATCATCTTGTTTAATTTCCTTTTTTTCCTTATCCCAGGGAGGTGGATTGTTCTCATCAATTGTCCCTGTTCTCAAAACCAATTTTCCATCTAAATACTCTTCTTTCGAATTTTCCGCAAGCGCTCCTATTGCACCGAGCGAAATAATGCTCACTAGGATAATCACAGCCATAGCAATTGATTTTATTACTAATCCGGGTCTATTTACTTTTTTATGTTTCATTTTCATTTCCTCCTTGATTGTTGTTAATATTTGAGGTACCAGCCCGCACATTGTCGGTCTATGCACATAGTGTGGCTAGATGCCTAGTGACACTAGGTACGTGATGGTATAAATAACTTGCGGTTATTTTGTGATTTTAATTGTGTGCAGGGTCATTAGATATGTCACCGCCCCATGAAAAATCCCCACCACCGCCACCCGAAAATACCCCACCCCTATAGAAAATCTATCACCTTGATGAATGCGAACCAATGCTATGCACTCGACATTGAATCTAGTATATGATGAATTATTATTGAGAACCCTGCCGGTAAAATTCAAAATCCTAGATCCCAATATGAGTTATTGCAGAGGCCGGTAGTGGCGGGGGAACTCATCGAGGGAGAGGTGGCTGGCGCCAGCGACTAAAATGGTACATTCGAACCGATAATGTTTAATATTATTATTTATACTCATATTTCGCACCCCTTTTTTGTAACATTAATCTTTTTTCCACCAACAACCC
>CBFDAW010000363.1:0-4299 GCA_965602865.1 uncultured Thermoplasmata archaeon | reverse complement strand
GTGGTTGAAAATAAAACATTTCATGTAACCGACGATTATACCGTTTGTAAGACTGCCGATGCAATTTTAATAGATGTCCAGACACCGGTTGATAACGATCATGTCCCCAGATATGAATCTTTAAAATCGGTATGTTTTGAGATCGGTCCATACCTAAAGCCAAATGTATTATTAGTAATCGAATCAACCGTGGCTCCGGGAACCACCCAATTTATCGCAAAACCTATATTAGAGGAAGCCAGTGGTAAGGTAGCTGGCAAGGATTTCTATCTCGCATTTTCCTATGAGCGTGTAATGGTAGGTAGATTGCTACATAATTTAACAAACCTGCCCCGTATAATTGGCGGCATTGATGAAAAAAGCACGGAGCTTACCAAGGAATTATACAAAAATATTGTCAAATCAGAGCTTTACACCACTGATGCGCTAACTGCGGAAATTGCCAAAGTTGTTGAAAATACGTATCGTGATGTGAACATCGCATTTGCCAATGAAGTTGCAATTATCTGTGAAAGTCTTGGCGTGAATGTATTTGATGTTCGTAAATTAGTAAATACTCTACCAAATGACCCCTCCAATCCCGCCGCAAACCCGTATCGAAACATGCACCTCCCGGGTGCAGGAGTAGGTGGTCATTGTTTACCAAAGGATCCGTGGCTGCTTAAATTCGGATTGGACAATTATGGAAAAAATAGATACACTCCAGAAATAATAATCCACAGTAGAAAGTTGAATGAGTTTATGCCAAAACACACACTGGGCTTATTGTTGAAAGGTCTTACTGAAGCAAACGTGAGAATATCGGATGCTAAAATTTGCATCCTAGGTCTAGCCTTCATTCAAAACTCGGATGATACACGGAATACACCGACCTTTCCGCTGTATCAATTATTGCTGGAGAAGAACGCAATGGTCATGGTTCATGACCCATACGTTAAGAATTACGATGGTATTGAATTGACGAATGACTTTAACAAGGCAGTGATCAATGCAGATGCTGTAATTTTTATAACCGCCCATAAAGATTATTATGATATTGACCTCAGTGAATTAAAAAACCTTATGCGTCATCCTGTGATAATTGATGGTAGGAATATGTTTTTTGAAAGTGATTGTAAAGAACATGGATTCATTTATCATGGTGTGGGTAAAGGAAAAGCTCAGTAATATAAATCGAGTACGCGAACTCCCTTTGGTCGTTCGCTTGAGGTGAGAGTACGCTCGTTTCACTCGCTTGAAGTTAGAGGGGAAGACCGCTTTGATTTTAAGATGAAATTATACGCTGGTCCGAGGGTGCGACCGTTTTGCTTTCATGATTATATTAATCACTGGTGCGGGGGCACGAGGGTTCGGTTGGATCTTCCCACCCTCTTACCAACGATTATTAACATATTAAAATTGTAGTGCTCTCTCCTTCACACCTCAAACCTCATGCCTCTATAGACCCTCGACTCTATTGACTCTCGATTTTGGAAAAGCCAAGGGATTTTCCAATGCCGAACAATTTATGCAGTAAATTGTTCTAGCTCCCCAGACTAATCAGCATAAATTAATTCTATTCAAATTAAATAGATTGTTGAGATATTAGTGGCATCTTTCGACTAAAAACTTTAATATCTCCAAATATATATAAATACAAAATATTTAACAAGATAAATGCCTAAGCGTCATTATTAATCATAATATAAACAGGTGATTTCATGGCAAAGCGCCGTCGGGGACGAGATAAAAGGAAAATACATAAACACGAGCGCCAGAGTAAACCAAAGGAGAGTAATAAATACAAGGACGACGAATTAGATGAATTAACTACACATTACAGGCCAAGCCATAGGCGTTCAAAAACCAAACGTAATGATATGCTTGTAGTAGTTATAGCGGTAATATTTATTCTTGCAGTTATTGGTGTCTATATCTTTTACGATCAATATTTAGAACCGTCACAGAATAATTCAAATGAACCCGAAAGCACATTTATACCCACACCAATTAATGGTGATCAAGAACCAAGTAATGGAGACATTACGGGAAATCCAATAATGATAATAGAAATTAAAAACTTTGGTTCAATTAAGGTGGAACTTAATTTTGATACTGCCCCAATAACCGCACGAAATTTTTATGACCTGGCTGTGCAAAAGAAATACGACGGTTGTATCTTCCACCGGGTCATTGAAAATTTTATGATCCAAGGTGGTGATTTTACTAATAGAGATGGTACTGGAGGGCATGCTGCTGAATATCATAAGAGTTATGGCGACCCAAGTGATCCTAATACTTGGGTGATTCCAGATGAATTCCATCCCGATTTAAAAAACAACCGTGGAACATTATCTATGGCTAATAGTGGAGCAAATACAGGCGGGAGTCAATTTTTCATAAATGTTGTGGACAATAATTATTTGGATAACCAACATGCCGTATTTGGTAGAATAGTAGACGGAATAGGTATAGTTGATGAAATATCAAAGGTGGACACCAGTAACGACAGACCGGTGAATGATGTAATAATGACAAGAGTCTATGAGGAGCAAAGCGGTTCCATTTAATGATTATAAGAAATATTTGGATTAGGGAAATTGGTTTGCTGCAGAAAGAAAATTAATTAAATATGATTTAAAATCGAAGATGCATTATATCCAGCATTCATTAGAATTCTAGTAATTAATTTTTGGTTCTTATCGATATTGTTCAACTTTAATTTCACGGTTTCTGGGTCGATATATCCCCATGTGTCAAGCGCCCGTTTGAGTTCCTTGCTGTTTTTAGCGGTCTCTGGACTTGATCGATCATTTAATACACCCTCTACCGCATCATAGACCGATTTAGCGCCCGCTTTTGTACCGCTGGGGTGGCCATGGATTCCACCACCACATTGTACAACTACATCATGACCATAGATTTCCATTAGTGCATCCACACAACCAGCGTTAAGACCACCAGATGCTACCGGTAATAGTGGTTTGATTCCGCTAGACCACTCGAAACCTAAGCTGAATAAGTGCAGGGCTTCTGCACACTTTGGTTTACGGCAGATATCGCCATAGTGTCGAATTAATGCTGGTGCGCCTTCCATCTTACCCACACCCGTACCGGTATGTAGTTGGTCCACACCAATCAGTCGCCAGAGCTTGGCAAACACGTTGTATTCCACACCAAAAGCACCGCGTGTTTCTGCGGTATGACCGGCGCGATGGGCATGGATATAGAATTTTTTATCATGCAGCTCTTTGGTGATATCAAGCAAAGCTGAATATCCGATCATGTATACATCAAGCATTACCCAATCCCAGCCAATTTCTTTAAGTAAATCAATACGCTCGAGCATTCTGGAGCATGAATCCGTGATATTTGGAGAATACACCACTTTTCTTCCGGTCTCGTTTTGTACCTTATCAATCACTTTCAAAACCTCATGTACACGATCTTTCCATCTACAGAAATCCTGGTCGACCAGGTTCTCATCATCCTTAACAAAATCCACGCCACCAGTATATGCGTCATAGGCAACCTTTGCCCATTCCTTTGGTGCTAAACCCACCTTTGGTTTGACAATGGTACCCATATGCGGTCGTCGAGTCTTATCGGTGCCTACGCGTTTCCTGATACCGTTTAATCCAAATTTAGGTCCCTGGTACAGCTTCTGCAAACGGATAGGTAACCAAATATCAAGAAACCTCAGCGCGTCCAGCTCGCTCAAACCGTATATATTCCCACGAATAGAGGCGAGGATCTGGAGAAGGTTTTTCATATCAAAATGCTCCATTGGGTAGGCTAACCAGACAAAACCTGCGTTCGAACCAATTTTTCGTATCTTAAATATTTTAGCTTTTAGTTTTGTAAAAACTTTTTTATTCACTGTCGTAAGTTTAGTCCAGGTGCCCACCGATGACTCGGCTGCCACGGCTTCGGCTAAGTTTTCGATATTACGAGTACCACTTAGCCAATGCCATACTATAATATCATTTTTCAGATCTGGCTGGTAATCCAATTCAAAATATGAATATCCACCATAAACCATCTCGATCCCTTCTACTATCAAATATTGATCCTATTAATTAAACTTTGGTTGAATTTTTTTAATATTTTTTAATATTTAATTACAACGTCGTTTATAATATACCTTCACGGCGATATATAACAAAATATATGTGATTAAAAAACTATTACTCAAAATTATAATATTCATGTTCAGCGAAGTCTAACTTTTAATGAAAATTCAAAAAGCGTGCCCACACCACTGGTCAATAAACCAGTGGTTTGCTCCAGGCACGCTTTTCGAAAAATTTATGGCCCCAA
>CBFDAW010000362.1:0-4300 GCA_965602865.1 uncultured Thermoplasmata archaeon | reverse complement strand
GATTACCATAATCCTCACCATCGGTCATGGCGATCACTATAGGTGTTCGTGTAGAACCTTGGTTTTTAATATAATTAACCGATTCACCAATAGTATCCCAAAGTGGTGTATAACCATTTGCTGATAAACCATTGATCGTAGATATTAGAGAAGTTTTCCCAGCGTCGTCGCAAACTGTAAAAACTTGCTCACGGCGTGGTGCTTCATTATAAAACCCATAAATTGCCACACGATCATTCGAGTCTAACATGGGGAGGTTGATGAAATTTATAGCCGCAGTCTTTAGGTCATTTATTGGTGTCCCGCTCATGGATCCAGAAGTATCCAATGATAGAACAATATCAAGCGATAATTTGGTGGTTCCACCAGGTTCTAATGTGTAATAAAAACCATTATAACTGTGCCAATCCGTGGTGTTATACCCAAACCCGTGTGAATCGCTCCAATTCCACGTACCATTTATGTTCGAATGCACGGGATCATCCATGTATTCCAGCGTGGATTCAGCGTTTATTCGAGTAATAGTAGCGTCGTGGTGCCAGTTACCGGAACCATCTTCCAGGTCATCAAAGAAGAAATACACCCATAAATCACGCACCGAGGCTTCATTATTCAATACTTCAAAGACCTCAGGAATATCATTATCTATATCAGCATATATATTAATGGTCCTATTCCCGGCAAAATGCGGTACCCAGATTATCTCCGAGGAGGTCTTGCCATTCTTTGGCACATAGATTGTATCAGTGTCAATAATCGTAGTTCCATCATAGTATCGAACGATAGTGCTGCACTCTGTTGGACCGTAATTGTATATGTCCGAGGTTATAATATAACTGTCACCAATATTTGGATTGTCTTCCGAAATATTTATATCAATCTCAACGATTTTAAGTTCTGCGGTGTTTTGAGGATATTCGAACCAGTGTAATAGTAAATAAACCAATTCATTACGATAGGTCTCATTCGACCCCGAGCCTTTCGCATGCTCGGCATCATCCACGAATGATAATTCCCAGGATAAAAATGCGACCCGCGAATGATTACGCTCATGTTCATAATATATGGAGTTATATCTATCTAACAAACTATTTTGGTAAAACAGGTAATTATTCGTATTCGATGAAACCACGGTATCAGAGTAATCCGTGAATGTCTTTACCAATGGATAATCACTACCATGGCTAATCGGGTTGAACTGAACGCCTTCTATATGATCTGATAAACCTATATCTGTTGAATATTCAGTGATCTTTAGATAATCTCTCACAAAACCATTACCCGGAACAATATTGTTACCGGTTCCATTCAGATCATTAAGTATATTTTGACCAACCAGTAATAGATTTATTTTAGTCCGTAAATATTTAGCTTCAACATAATTACCATATAAGTAATCTTCCAAGTTTGTTTGATCGGTGGTAGTCAATGTAGAGCTAGGGTCATTACCCGTAAGCCAGATTACGGTATTATAATGTTTTAAGGTATCTACATCTGGCCCATTACCCGGTGTGAGACCTCCGGGTACGGTTTGAACGACATAATAGTAATCCATGTCAGTTAATGAATCCATTATCGGTATCGTAGTATCCGGATAAAAACCACCATTATTTGTACTATTATCATCATCAACTACCAATACAGTATATTGTATCTCCAGTTTAGTAACTTCTAATCCGTAATATGAAAAGTCATTATTTTCTTCAACTATCTCCTGGAACTGGTCATATGGATCGACCATTACCCGGAAATTATGGTCGCCCACCGAAGATGCCAGCCATTCCTTTTCTATATAGTATCTGCCGCCTTTTCCAGGGATCTCAATAAGCTGCGGGTTGTCCTTATTGTCCGGATATGTTTCTATTTCGCTTTCTTGGCCATATGGATCTGTAATATAGAACATCACATACACCCTTTCATTCTCGGGACCATTATTTACTAATGTGGCACTGATCGTGATGACATCCATAAAATCGGGATTAAAGGTCGAAAACTGTTGCTCAACTACACCAAAATCATAACCCGCCTCTAATGAGTAATTAAACCATTTCAATACATGGTATGTTACATTTGAGAGATCATATTGTGAAGTTATACTTGAAAATTCGAAGCTGAAAAATACCAATTTATAATCGACAGATAAATTTTGGTGTCTAATCGCCATACCATTTTCCAAGCCCATGAGCGAATCATTGCCCAATATGGGATAGATTTTATCAAATGTTGTAGATGTGCGGAGTGTTAAATTCAGCCCTCGATTATAATTCTCAAGGTATCCCGTAGTGTTTAATTCCATTCCATCTGTGATCGGGTCACCTGGAGTACCAAATAACTTCTTGGGGGTACTATTCCAGTTATAGTTAGTCACCCCCAAATATTCATATGCAAATTCAGATTCATTCGCCATGCCCGGTATAGCTACAGTTTCATTTAGGATATCTTGCCCAATGACCCAGAGACTATTATTAGTAGTGGGGTCATTGAGCCAGTCCTTTAAGTTCTGGATATTTGTTGAGGTTAATGTGTTGTTCTGTTCATACCCCGTGACCCAAATTACGATATCGAAATTCTTTAATTTCTTTGGCCCTGTAAAAACCCGTGGATTCACATCGTCATCACCTTTTACACTATAATAATCATAAGTTATCCCTCTACCCTGCAGCGATTTCATAAGTACATTGGCTACATTAGCTTTACCACTATCTGCCCCATCGTCATCGACCACTAATATGGTAGGCAGAATCTGGATTTCTTTTATGGCAATATTATTTATCTCGCTAATCTCATCGATTGCCAAATCCGAATCCAGCTCGACTTTAATCTCTGTAATTCCACCGGGACCCACTTCGGTGAACAACACATGGAATTCCACGGAATCCCGAGCCCGAAAACCGGTTCTGAACATCCTCCAGACTGTTCGATTACCAAGTGTTACCGTGACATTAAAGTTTTGACTAGCTAAAATAGGTAAATCACCCAGGTTATGGATTATTATTGAGAAATTTATGTCATCTCCATGTTTTGGGTATTGAATATTAGATTGTATATCGTACTCACTAACCGCTAAATCAGGTCCTTCCATTGGTTCGATATAGTATTCTACTTCAACATGTTTTTCAGCAAAATTATTTGCATAATCGGTCTCATACTGGTGGGTGTAAATCTTTACATTAATATTATGAGCCCCCCACCGATCTGGGACCCAGGTCATACCCACGATCTCGTAGTTATTCGCAGATGGTGAGTATTTATATGGTATATTTGTTATTTTATATTCGATACCACCGCTGGTTATTAATCTATTATCGTCAAAGAACCGCACAGTTGCAGTAGCGTTGGAGCCACCCAGGTTATATACCTTAGCTGAAATTTTTACCTCTCGATTTTTTCGAATCATTTCGTCATCATAGCTCAAAGTAATATTTTCGGACGAGATCTCGAGATCTGGAAGGTTCCTATTTATTCTACCTAATACAATTTCTTCCATCATTAAAATTCTATCATTATTAATATCGATGATCTTGATTTGAAGTTCTGCGTTTTTTGATAGCCCGGATAGAATGTAATCCCAATGTTCACCAATTTCCCAGTTATAATCGGTAAGGTTTCCGTTCTCAGAATCGGAAAAATTTAAATTATAACTTTTAAAAAATGGGTATAATACGAGAATTTGAATCTCGGTCTCTTCACCATATAATGTATCTCCACCTTGGTGTTCTATATCGATATACAACTTATTCGCCGCGAGTTCCTCATGTTTTACCTCAAAATTAACCTGTTTTTGTTCTGGTATCTCAGGTACGGTTTCTACCCAGGCAGCTACAACTCCTATTAAGGTAATGGCGATAGCTAGCAAGATTATGGTTCCGATTGCCTCAGAGACAGCACTTGAATTATCTGCGGGCTCTCGCCGATGCCCATATTTTAAACTTGATGCACCATATTTCAAGGTTATCACCTTTTTTCCATTTAAATAAAGCATCATTTCCTCAATTTAACAACGAAAAACCATAAATGATCACATCATCGATCAATATGCCTTTCTGAAATGCGGTTGCACTTTCATAATGCTGATTACCAAAGTGCGGATTATTATCCGAAGCGGTCACAATGCGGAATCTGAGAATAATTACACTTCCTGCCCAACCAGAGATATCCGTGTTCAATCTGGTCAAAGTGTTTGCTTCGACCCAACCATCCGCACTCTCATCTGGACCAAATACATCTAACCCGGTGTAACTCTTCCCGTCATTATCCATGCCATCATCGGCATCCGAACCATTCCCTGAGACGCCCCAGG
>CBFDAW010000361.1:0-4300 GCA_965602865.1 uncultured Thermoplasmata archaeon | reverse complement strand
AGGTGTAGCTAAAATGATTGCTTTGGTCTTCTTTCCAACCAAGCTCTTCATTTTGGCAAAGTCAATTTTAAAATCATTTTTACTAAATCGTGGTACATATTTGACCTTAGCCCCCAACAACTCTGCAGATCTGGCATATGATTGAACACTTGGGTTTGTAGTGATGACTTCGTCACCGGGATTAATACAAGTTAGCAATGTGGTAAAAAGCATAGTATTAACAGAGGGGCTTATCAGAATCTGATCCAATTTTGGTCTGAACCCGCGTGTACGGTCTATATAATCACATACTTTTATTCGTAATTCAATCAATCCATCCGGAGGTATCAATTGATTCTGATTCGATTCCAATGCTTCAGATGCAGCGATACGGATACGCTCCGGGATATCGAGACCAGGTGTGCCAAATGCAAAATTAATAATATTAATCCCTTTACTTTCTAAATTCTTTATACGATTAAATATATCCTGAATCTTATTACTATTTGAATTCCCCTGGTAATTAGAGAAATTTTTAAGCATGCTATTCATTTTATCCTATTTGGGTCTATAAATTTATAATATAATAAAACTAACGAAAATAGAGATTGTATCACTTCATTTATTTGAATATTTCAGTTTTAGAAAAATTCCGATAAAGTGAAAACCCTTTAAGCACCTCTTTATCCTGGGAGGTTAACTTTTTAATCGCCAGCCGTGCTGCCAACTCACCCAGCCCCGGACCTAACATAAGCCCTTGGCCGCACATGCCGCCTGCAATTATAAAACCCGTGATTTCTTTTATTTCATCCACAATTGGTTGCGCATCCGGTGTCATGGGGTATAATCCACGCCAGCAACGGCGTATTTTTATATATTTTAATCGGGGTAATAGATCAATCATGCGTTTTGCGATTTGAGGTAGAAATATCGAGGTGCTTTTAATATCCGTTCCCCGGATTGGAGGCTCCGGAGTAATACAAAACATCACTTGCCCACGATAATTTTGATAAAAATAATAATTTTTCGAGCCTTTTGCCGGGCGCATATCAACAACCATAGGATTGAAAAACGGTTCAACGGGTTCGGTAATACCCGCCTCATGGCTCTCAGGTTTAATGGGAACCGTAACATTAGCTAATTCTGCAATATCGCCAGCATATGCACCCGCGGCATTTATCAGAATATCGGATTGATATTGGTCTTTATTAGTAATGACCCCCGAAATCGCATGATTTCCAATTTTAATCCCCGTAACGGTTTCCCTAAAACGAAATTCGACATTATGTTCTAAACATCGCCGTTCATATGCGTTTATCAATAGCAATGGTGACAAATTTCCATCATGAGGCGAATATATACCGCCTAATAATCCATTCTGGTTAATCCCCGGGACTAGTTCCTCGACTTTTTCCGGCCCCACCCAGTTAATAACCAAACCATATTTTTTTTGGAAAGGCAATATATTCTTGAGAGTTTTTGCATCCTTCTTATTATAAACGACAAATAAATATCCACCTTCGACCCACTCTATATCATCATTATATAATTCTCGCCAGCTTGAAATGACCTCCAAACTACGCATTGCCGTAATTATTTTTGACATATCAGAATGAGTAGCTCGTATACCTCCAATCGCATGTTTATTTTCTCCTTGGCCGACGGACGAGCCTTTATCGAGAACCAGCACTTTCTCACCGGCTTGTGCCAATGATAATGCAATGGGTACACCTAAACTTCCGGCTCCAATTATGATCGCATCGTACCGTTTTTGCCTGTGCTTTCGATCATGAGAATGCTTTGACTCAGGCATTATCATCACCGTCCTTATTATTATTATCACGGACATGCGCAAACATGCCAAATGGTACTTCCACGAATAATGGTCTCTCCACACGATCAGTTATTTCATCGATTGGTATGCCTTCTTCTCGAAATAATCTGAAAATAAGCTCTCTACATGTCTTAGCACCGCATGCACCCATACCCGCTCGTGTGATCGCCTTTAATTGATTCATGTCACGTATTCCTTTCTTGATCCAATGCCTTATCTCACCGGCAGTAACACGCTCACAACGACATATTATAGCCTCATCCGGTAAAACATCGCTATAATATAATTTACTAGGCTCTGCGACCTTTGGCGGTTGAAGCTTGAACCCCACCGCCTTCTCAGCGAGATCTTTATGTAACTTCACTCGAACCAACACAGTTTTCCTGTAATCCTTGAGCCTTGAAATTTTATCAACTTTAACAGTGGTCAATTCATTACCGTCAATGTCAGTCACGATAATTTTTGCCCCGGATCTGATATATTTGTCCCCCATCTCAAACGGTAAAATAACCCACGGGAATTTCGGGTCTTTCCTATAATCAACCAGTGTAACCGCCAACCCCGGGCAGACCGCAACACATCGCATACATCCCTTGCAGGTTTTGTCCTGAATAAAAGTAGGTAACCCGGTTAATGATGAATCATTTATACAAATCGCCTCCTGTGGACATACCGAAGTGCACGGGTTACACGGTATTTCCTGGGTACAATGAAAAATTGGATAAACCTTACCTTTAATTTTAACTTTTTTAGGCTTAATGATCTTGCCTGGCGGGCTCTTTAAGATCGTTGCTTTGTCTTCCCAGTCCTTTGATATTTCCTTTTTAATTATTTTTAACGCTCGCAATATTTTTTGGCTTGCGATCTTACCACTGAACATGGCTGAGGATGCTTCTGCAATCTCCCTAGCATCACCCGCCGAGTAAACCTCAAGCCCGAACTCTTTTGCCTTAAAAAAAAGTTCGTCCACTGGCGAGAGCCCGACAGCAATTAATATGGTATCAACCTTAAACGTTTTTTTTCTGTCCTTAACCGGTTTAAATTTCTTATCAATTTTTGAAATAGTAATCGATTCCACACGGTTCCTACCGTTTGCAGATAAGATCGTGTGCGATGTATATATGGGTACTCCAAGCCGTTTAAGTTTATCCTCATGGACTTTATACCCACCACATGCAGGTAACGCCTCTAGAAGACCCACAACATCTATACCAGCTTGTAATGCGTGGTAACCCGCGATCAACCCCACATTACCGCCGCCTATGATAAAGAGCCTCTTACAAGGTTTAATTAAATCACGATTGACAAGTGTCTGAAACGCCCCGGCACCGTAAACGCCCGGTAAGGTATTACCGGGAAAGGATAACATCTTCTCCCGTGCGCCTGTTGCCATTAAGATCTTCTTGGGTGTTATCAAGATATATTCATCATCTTTTATTACGCCGATTTTCTTGTCGTTAAATACCGCCAATGCGGTGGTGTTAGTCCAGACGGTTACACTTTTCAATTGTTCTACTTCAGATTGTAGTATCTTGGCTATCTCGATACCGCGTGTACCCGCATAACAATCGTCGATAGAACCAAAGAATTTGTGAGTCTGGAGTAATAACTTACCCCCAAGCTCAGATTTATCATCAATTATCAATGTATCAACTTTTTGTTTACCAAGTTCAATTGCCGCAGACAAACCTGCAGGACCCGCACCGATTATTAATACATCATGTTTAACTGTTTTTATATTACCAATTTTGGGCGACTCTTTACACTCCGGAAGTTTTGGTAACCCTTCACAGCTTTCTATTTTCATTCCGGCTTTTAATTTAGTCATACACGCTTTTTTCGGAACCCCATCAACTATTACCATACATTGTGCGCATTGACCATTCGCACAAAAAATACCCTGTGGTGCGCCATCTTTTGGATGATGACTAAAAATATCTATTCCCGCTGCAATCAATGCGGAGGAGATTACCTCACCGGACTTACCTAAAATCTTTTTATCATTAAAAAAAAATTCGATCTTTTTGTCATCGATTATTGGTAATATCGGATGAGCTTTTACTCTGCCTTTTAAAGTACCTGACATGAAGTGCCCCAAAGGGATTTGTTTTCATCGGGACATAGCATGTTTACTAAAAAAGGTTATGGTTAAGTAAAAAAATGCTATGCAAAGTTAAAAATAATAACGCATTTTTTTATTAAAGAACGGAAACCTGGGTATTTATGCCCAGCAGTTAGAATCTCAAATTACTTACTTAATTAACATAAAATTCTAAGCAAATCGACTGGTTAGGTTGAAATTCCAATATACATAATAGAAAATGAAGGTAGCTTTAAGATTATAGCTGCCTTCAAATTACTATTTCTCGATTGGTTTTATGATTTAACAGTAACACCAGTTGCCACAGTGATCACAGCGATACTGCTGGAAGTGCTTGCAGGTGCACCAGCTCACATACCAGTACATCCACCACGGGTGTTTCACCG
>CBFDAW010000360.1:0-4316 GCA_965602865.1 uncultured Thermoplasmata archaeon | reverse complement strand
ATGGAAAAGATTGAATTATCCCCTTACAAACGAAAAACTTATGGGATTATACAATTAATATATTTTTCTAATCTTCACTTTAGAGCGTGGCTTAAGGTTAACCTCTGAGATTGTCATAACATCATCTAGTGTCGCATTCTTATAACATAGCTCTTCTCCTTCCTGGAGTGCATTCATTCTCTTCAATTCTTCTTTTAAATTTGCGATAGTGGAATATGGATGTGCCTGGAGCGTGATTATATCTTTCGATAAAGGGTTCTCGACTTTAATATTCAAACATATCATACTAGCCATCTTTTTCATCCATTTGTTTTTTTCTTTCATCGAGAGCCGACCTCGTGACTCCAATTTTACTGTTCGCACATTACCAGAATCTTTATCTTTTGCAGTTACATGTAATATTCCGAACTCATCCCCCACTCCAAACGTTACTTCGATCTTATTTTTATGTAATGGCAAAGGCTCTATTTCGATCCAAAATTCGCCCAAAAATTCGTTATTTTCTGGCCAGATATCCTCACCTTGGTATACTGGTAGAATCACCTCGGTTGCAAATGGTCCCGCGTTAGTATAATTGCCTGAACGTGCTATAGGAACCTTAGTATTACGATCTATAATCCGTGAAACGGTTCCATCGGCGACTTCCACACCCAATGAATGAGAGATCACATCACTAATGTCTATATTTTTTATCTTGTTCTTAGACCTTCCGGAAGTTATGTTCATACCTACAATGGCTGCACCAAGCGCCACGGCTTCATATGGGTCAACAGTAGATATCGGTTTCTTATTGAACGTTTTTTCTATGAACGACTGGACATAGGGGATCCTAGTAGTACCTCCTACGAGAATGATCTCATCTATTTCATTTATTTCAAGTGCTGCATCCTTTAATGCGCGTTCTACTGGTTTTTTAGTTTTTTCCACGATACTAGCAATCATCTTATTTAATTGCTCTCGACTAAGCTCCATTTCGAACTTGATGGGAGAGCCTTTAGAATTTTTACCAATAAATGGCAGTTCAATTTGTGTAGTGGTAACAGAAGATAGTGCGCATTTTGCGATCTCTGATGCTTCGCGAATTGTCTGAAGTGCTCCAATATCCTTTTTTATATTTACACCATGGTCTTTCTTTATTTTTTTACAAATCATTTCCTCAATAGCATGGTCGATATCATCGCCACCCAACATGTTTTCACCACAACTGGCATCAACATCAAAGAATCCATCGCATATATTAAGTATAGAAACATCAAAGGTACCTCCACCGAAATCGTAGATCATGACCTTTTTTTCCTCGTCATCTTTGAAACCATAAGCGAGGGCGGCGGCTGTGGGTTCATTAATCATTTTTATGACATTAACACCTGCTATTTCACCAGTATCTTTTATTGCCTGGCGTTGACCGTCCGTAAAGTTTGCGGGCACCGAGATCACAACATCTTTGAATTTTATTCCTATTCTCTCATTTGCATCCGTTAGAATTTTTTTAATCACATGTGCACCGATATACTCTGCATTATAGTGTGTCCTATCGATTTTTTTCTTATAACCAGTTCCCATTTTACGTTTAATAGAAGCAACGGTTCTTGTAGGGTAGGTAATTATATTACGTTTAGCTACCTCACCCACTACCACTTCGCCGTTCTCTTTAAAGAATACAACTGAGGGCGTGTTGAAATTGCCTTCACTATTTTCTATCATCGTCGGTTCGTCCATTTCTATGAACGCCATTTTCGAGTTGGTTGTACCAAAATCAATACCTAAAACTTTTCGTTCTTCGAGCATTTTTTTACATCCTAGTCTTTTATAGGGAAAAATGATCTAATACGATATGCAATTCTATGAATAAGCGAATCTCTTTTCGTTTTTGCACCCTTTTTACCCGTATATCTTGAAAGTACTACTTCAGCTGGCCTTAAAACTTTACCATCTAATGAATACCCTTTCCGTATAGCTGTTACAATCGTATTATTGAAAAATGTATCGCTGTTTATGATTTTCAAGGCTATATGTCGTTCATCATCGAACATATCGCCTGGTGATGGGTCAATTAGCTGTAGACCTAAGGTTGATATCATTTTATTATAAGTCATTGTCAGATTTTTTCTTATATTAACCAATATCTTATTTATTGCCTTTGCTCTTTTTTTATCTAAATCAAAGTTCCTGGCACGATCTAGAACATCTATCTCTGGCAATAGTTCTCTGACCATCGATTGCTTCATCTTTTGTTCCTTTATTGTTTCATTGCGATTCATTCTGGTTCGATAGTTTTTAAAATCTTGTTTTAATTGTTCACATTTAGCGGTTAATGCTTTAATTTCACCTTTATATTTTTCAAGCTCAACATCAAAGTTATCAGATTGGCCCTCTATAAATACCTCTTTACCTTGATAGACAGTATTTTGAATGTTCATGCCTCATGCCGTCCTCCCGAAAACTGAAATTGAATTAAAAATTTATTAATTTTTTGGTTTGTAAGATGAAAAAGCGCAGCGAGAAAAATATGAGAAAATATAATTGAAGGTAATAAAAAAGAGAGAACTCAGGAGAGGTAAATTTGGGACAACTCAACGCTATTTTTGCAAGGTATGTGAAAAGAGTTTCATTTTAAAGGTTGAATTTGAAAATAGTTTTTATCATCGAAATATGCCGAATTAATTTTGCTAATTGGAGTATTTGTTCTTTTGCTGAGTGCGAGAACATATAGGAAGACTTGTTCAGCGGCGGATTTGTCGGATTTATTAGCGTCTGGCTTATAGTCGAGTATGTGTATTTTGTTCTGACATATCTGAAGTATATCAATATGTCCAGTAAGCGGTTCATTCAATGGGATATTGAAGTTCTTAGCCTCTATGGGTAGGAGATATACGGGGATTTCTATAGCTATCGTGGCAGAATCGTTAATAAGAAAAAAGTTTTCTACAGGCCTTTTGAGAAAATTCTTGGTAAAACCGGTGCCATAAAGGCACTAGCAAACCTAACGGTTTGCACCTTCGGCTTTACTTCGGGTGTCTAAGCACCACTCAGACGGCCTTCGGGCGTAAGGTGTCGTTCGCGTTTGGATCGGGCGAGCTCAACTGCCATATACGCCATCTTCACAGCGTTGTTAGTTTTAATTTTCTTCAGCTTGATTTTTGGCAGTGTATTTATAGAGAGGGCTTGTTTGATATCTTTAGATGGTGCAGAGCATCGAGGTCCGGTTTCAAATAAGGAGTTATCTAGAGATGCGAGGATTTTGTTGATGTATGATTTAATACCTGGGTATTTTTTAGCTGTAATGTTGAGTTTGAGCTGGTGGTATTAATTGTGAGCTATTTTCAGTTATTCTCTGATCGAAATTAGTAGTTGGCAAAGTGTCTATTTTTTGAGACATGCTAAGAATTATCAGTTGTATTTAATATATGAATTAAGGTTGGTGGTGAGCGAAAGTAATCTGGGTGTTTTACAGTTAGTGGGGTAAGGATGTGCGGTGGAGGTGTTGACGATATTCGGTTGGTAGTTTGGTACACCATAGTAATAGAGGTAAAAAAATCGGTTGGTGGTATTGGTATGGGGAATTTTCGGTTGCTAGATTTTGGGAATTTTTCAACCGCCGTTAACAGTTAAAATTTCAAATAAGCTTCATTTATTGAGTAATTAGAATGAAAAGTAAAAATTTCAAGAATATTTCTGAAACCAATAATTAATGGTACTAAGTTAGTTAATGCTAAATAACTTAAAATTTTTAATTCTTTACTTTGATTTGCTTCATCATCAATCAAAACACATTTTACATTACCAACCAATGCAGGAACAGTGCATTCTTTTCGTGGACTAATTCCTTGTATTTCATGTTCTGCTAATATTTCTGGGTCAATATCTAACCACATATCTAAAGGTATTACAGATAGAGGTGCACCAGTATCAACAATAGCATCAAATGTTTTACTCCACCCTCCTGAAGCCTTAAATTTGACAGCGCGGAATAATCTAGTAAAATCACCTACATTATGAATTTTTTCTTCAAGTGCTGGGTTTGGGAAAGTCTCGAACCAAAGGTTAATCTTAGTAGACATGAGCACCACATTCAACGAACATAACGGGAATTTTATTTTTTTCTTTACCCGTTTTTTCCATGGCTTCAGCCTCTATTTTTTTTATACTTTCACCTACAGCAACAACTTTTTTATTAACGATAGCAATCCATTTATCAGGATATTTTCTAACAAATTCTCTATAATGCTTTCTACCCCATTTCAAATCATCCCAAAATTCCTTCGGTTCAATTTTTATTTTTTTCATTCTTTTATCACCTATGTATATCTCAAATG
>CBFDAW010000359.1:0-4329 GCA_965602865.1 uncultured Thermoplasmata archaeon | reverse complement strand
GATCTAATAGGTGATGCCTATTTAACGGGATGGACATATTCACCAGATTTCCCTACCACACCTGGAGCATACAATAGAACATTAAACGGCATTCGGGATGGTTTCGTAGTAAAATTTGCATTCCACCCGAGTGTCAATATTACTTCATTATCCTTACTAATGAATAATACACCAATAACAATAATTTATTCCCAATTATGTACGTACACCTTCAGGATCAATATAACCGATACCGTATCATTAGCTGACCTAGGATTTGTTCGCTTGATCCTTGATACGCTGGGCACCAATATCCAATTATCTTGGGATCGATCTACGGGCAAGTTCTCAAAACTGTCAGACCCCAATAACTATGTTTATATCGACCCGTCAAGCAAAGGTTATAATTATTTCTATTTCTGGACGATAGATTTCAACATTACTTTTAATTGGAACTATCCCGATGAGAACTTCAACGATGTCCAAGCTTATGCAACTAGCGCGGCTTTAGCTCCCACATGGCTCAATGCTACGGAGCTCTATCGAGTCGAGAACGATCTTGTGTTTAATGGCAAATTAAAAGTTGAAGGTACGGATAACCGGACCATTACAGATGGTGGTCTCGTCCGAGGCGGCGAGAAGCTAAATTGGACCGGTTTGAAGGTGGTATACGAAAACACGACAGATGTATATCCGCCCGATGACGAAGTTAATATCACAATCTGGGATGAAGCCGGAAATTCATGGTCGGATTCACCGCCAGCGGGTGAAAACTTCACTATTCAAACACTTACGTCACCGGAAACGGATTTGGATGGTGACACTCATATCGTGAATTTATCTGGAATTCCGCCGGAGTGCGATAAAACTAATGTAACATTCACCTTCAGGATCGATGGCGATAATGTAACATTCTCAAATCCGACCCCAGACAACACGACCTGGCAGACCGAGTCAACATTTGTGACCGTGGGCGTGACGATAACGGATATTGGCGGCGGAGAGGTTAAGGGATCAAGTGTAAAGCATTCTTACTCGACGGATAACGGAAATAATTGGAGTGATTGGGAAGGTATTATCGGATTGAAACCAGGTTCGAGCATAACACCACAAGATTTAATTTTCTTGGAAGAAGGAACGAATAATCTCATCAAATGGCAAGCCGAGGACTCGGTGGGGAACGGGCCGGTAGTAAGTGACGAATACAGAATATTGATCGATACCGAAGGCGTACGATTTTCAAATGCTTCGCCATCAGCGGATTACGAATCACCAACCGAAGAGGTTGAGGTTGGTATTACTATATCAGATGTGATATCCGGTGTTGACGCGTCTACGATCGAGTATGCGGTCTCAATTGATGATGGCGCACAATGGAGCTCTTGGATGAGTGTGCCTGGATTAGAAGATGGGACGAGCATTAATGTCACTCTAAACCTGACCTTCCCCGACGGCACCGGTAATCGTATCAAATGGCGCGCTTCGGATATCGCGGGGAACGGTCCTACAGAATCTATGATCTATACCATTAAGGTAAATACCTGGCTGCAAACACTGATCCCTCGGGTAAAGCTCTGGAGCCCGCCGAACGGTTCGATCATACCTACAACATCCGTGGAACTTATCTGGAGGCTTGAAAATCAGAATTTATTGAATGTGACTTATGATGTATATTTAGATACCGTCACTCCACCGAACGCTACCAAAGAGACCGGACTTATGAACACGAGTCTCTTGATTACCGACCTTTCAGACGGAGAGACATATTACTGGACCGTAATTCCGAATGTTGGCATGGCTGAGGGTTGGTGTATGTCCAGTATATGGACATTCTCCGTCGACACAAGCGTTCCTGTTCCTTCGGTAACGCTGCTCTCTCCCGAGAATGGTTCCATGATATCCTCGATCAAACCGACATTATCCTGGTCGGTCGAGTACGAAGGCAGCGAAATTATATCATACGATGTATATCTGGACACTAATAGAGCTCCTGTAGAATACGAGAAATGCTTAAACTTATATTTTTTACCCCAGAGTATTCTTGAAGATAATAAAACATATTTCTGGAAGGTGGTGCCGTGGGCAGGTGCAGTCCGGGGTCCTGAGTCAGAGACATGGTCGTTTACGGTCAATAGAGATTACATACCGCGGATCGAGCTCAAACTGACTGTTAATCCGCCGTATCTCGAACAGCTCCCCGGTGATGTGGTATCCGTTCAAGCAACTGTTTATAACCTTGGCGAGTTGACGGATACGATCTCGTTGAGCGTTGATATTCCGGCGGACGCTGAAATTATTGCCGTGGTGAACGATCCCGGCACAATGGATGCAAGCCCGGATGGTACCGCTGAATTCAATATTACGGTAACGATTGCAGAAGATGCGAAAAAAGGCGAAGTAGTATTAACCGTGCTGGCAGTCTCCGGGAAAGCTGCCGAGTATAATTTGGAGATCAAGGAAAATGCTGAATTAACCGTGAAGATATTTGGAATAGATAAACCCGAAGATCAGGGTTCTTCGTTTTTATTCACATTTTTGAACATTTTATTAATTATCATTATAATCATCATTATTCTAGTTTTGGTAATCATTGTTAACAACCGAAGGAAGCGTGATAAGGAGAAAAAACCTACTAAAGAAGCGGTAAGTGTAAAGCCCAGTGAGGTTCCCACGGCGGAGATTTCCATGGGTCAAGCACCGACGGTCGCACAACTACCGGGTTCAGCAGCGGGTAATGTTGGAGAACAATCACCAGGTTCAACTTCTTCTATCCCCGTCTTAGCAAGTTCACCATCGGCGGCCCAGACTCCTGCTGCTCAGCAAATACCGCAGGTTGTAAAGCTGCCGCAATTGCCGCCGGCACAGAGTAAAATAAAGGAATCTGAAGCTAGTGAGACTACACCGGAAAATGCAAAAGCAACCCCACAGCCTACGCTAGCGTCACAGATTCAATCGGAAGCCGATGCTGCTGGCGGGAGCACAAAAAAATGACTTAAATCTAGTTCGGTGAAAAAAATAATAAAACCAATTTGTCCGGGGGCGTTTTTGAATGAAATATAATTAATATTACATAAAGGCAATTTATGTGCGAGTTATTATTAATATGTTATTGTTATTCTATTGTTATTATTATTATTATTCTAGTCATGATATATTATTAATAAGGAGTTAACTTTTTATAGCAATAAATTATTCTCCTTTCATCTATTGACCTAAACATTTAAGCACAAAATAAACAATGGAAACTGGTGAGGTAAATCCATACTGAGCTTGGGCAACTCAAGAAGTTCTAACTAAAAATAAGCAAAATCTGAGTGTACAAAAGTTCATAAGAAACAGTTAATGAACTTCTAAGTTTAGAAATAATTGAGTACGTTCGGGAGGCGCGCTGATATAAAATCCCGAGAATCGCAGGGAGGTGGTAGAAAAGGAAGTTGGAAAAGATATTTTTTGTTTAAGTACAGGATTATATTTGTTAGTGGGTGGTCGATAGACCACACTAGGAATGAAAAAAAGAGGGTTTAAAGGGATTCTTCCCCTTTTATCCATAGTAAAAAAATATTGTTAAAAGACGAGGTGAAAAATATGAAAGCAAGAAATAGAAAAGGGCTAGTTTTTGGACTGCTTTTTGTATTGTTAGCGTCAATGATTGTAATAACCGTGCCGATGAGCGTGAGGGGCGACACTCTGACTGTTGGTGAAGATAAAGACTACGAAGAGATTAATGATGCCATTAAGGACGCGAAACTCAATGATGAAATTGCCGTGTATGAAGGGACATATGATCCCATAAGTGTTGGTAAAAGTTTCTTAACTATTTATAGTATGGATGGGAAAGAGAACACGATAATAGATGGTGGAGGGAGTGGTGACGTGGTTACAATCACTACCGGTGATGTTGAAATTATTGGGTTTACAATCCAAAACAGCGGAAGCAATGGTAATGATGCAGGAATAAAAATATCAGGAGCGCTTATGGTCAATAATTTTATAATTGCAGATTGCATAATCACAGATAATGTAAATGGTATCTATTTGGACAATACTCAAAATTGTGAAATATATATTAATGACATAGGTAACAATGATAGAGGAATATATGTAAAAGCTTGTGCTGCTACTGGTGTTCATAATGGAAATATTATACATGATAACGAAATATATAGCGCAGATGTCGGTATTTATTTAGATAATTCGGACTACCAACAAATCTATGATAACAATATTCATGACCACTCGACAATCGGTATCTATTTATATGGATCTGATAATAATTTTATAGATGGCTTCAACTTCAGAGCCTGCCCGAGAATTATCTTATTAACAGTGTTAAGGACAAATTGTACCTAA
>CBFDAW010000358.1:0-4333 GCA_965602865.1 uncultured Thermoplasmata archaeon | reverse complement strand
ATTAAACGCCATGTCAACTAAGGCTCGAGAACTGGGACTTAACCCGGTAATTATTACTGCCAAACAAAAAGGCAACCCCGCTGAGATCGCACGGAAGATTGCAAATGAAATTTGTACGGGAAAATATAGTGAGTATGATGTGATTCTAATCGGTGGCGAGACTACATTTCAGCTACCCGAGCGTCATGGAAGGGGCGGCAGAAATCAACATTATGCCGCTGTGTCCACGCTGGCAATGAAAGAGTATCCGGGTAATTGGCTAGTGGCTAGCGTTGGTTCGGACGGCTCGGATTTTATACATAATATAGCCGGGGCAATAGTTGATAATAATACTTTAAATAAATTCGAAGTTAAAGGGTTAAATGTGAGTTCATTTATTGATAAGTGTGACAGCAATACATTATTAACCCAAATAAAAGATGTACTTATAAAAACGGGGAATACCGGTACAAATGTTGGAGATATTATTTTATATATTTTGAAAATAAGTTGGAGATTGACGTGATGGACTCGGACACAAAAGAGATGTGGTCAAAGATCGTCGTCGGGTTAGTTTTTTATATAATCATACTAACAATAGCATCTTTTTTATTATTACCAAATTTTTGGCCCTTTGGAGCCATATCTTGGTTTTTAATCTTAATTTTTGGCATTATTTTTCTGATCAGGTGGCAAATGGAAAATGTTGCGTACATATGCCCAAAATGTAATTATGCGTTTAAATTAAAGACCGTGAAGGATATTATGAGCCCCAATAGATTTAATAAAAAGTTATTGAGGTGCCCAGGTTGTGACGAGAGGGTATGGTGCAAAGCCGTTAGCGTTAAACCTGTTGAATATAGAATCGATACCCCATTCTTAAAGCTTAAAGAATTTTAATAGTTAGGTGGCATAAATAGATGGTTAAACCAAAAGTCTTCGTAACCAGAGCTATCCCAAACAAAGGATTGGACATTGTTGAAAATGAGTGTGTAGCCGAGGTATGGTCTAATGACACGCCTCCGACCAAGGACGTGATGCTGGAAAAGGTAAGTGGTATCGATGGGTTGTTGTGCTTGTTAACCGACACGATTGATTCTGAGGTAATGGCTGCCGCGGGCAATCAGCTTAAGGTTATAAGTAACTACGCTGTGGGTTACGATAATATCGACGTTCAAGCAGCTACTGAGCGTGGGATTCTTGTTTGTAATACACCCGGCGTACTAACTGAAACCACGGCTGATCTTACTTTTGCACTGTTAATGGCCGCTGCGAGGCGAATCGTTGAAGGTGTTGAATATGTGAAGAGTGGAAAGTGGCGTACCTGGGGACCTAAGTTACTCTTGGGTTTGGATATCCATCATGCCACATTAGGGATCATAGGCATGGGGAAGATTGGTACCGCTGTGGCACAACGCGCAAAAGGATTTGGCATGGAGATTATTTATTATGACCATCACCACCAAGCCGAAAAGGGTGAAGGTGTAGGTGCGCGGTTGTGTGGTGACCTGGATGAATTATTTGAGAAAGCAGACTATATAAGTCTCCATGTTCCACTTACATCAAAAACAAAACATTTGCTCGATGCCAAAGCTTTCGAGAAGATGAAAAACAATGCTATACTTATCAACACTTCTCGTGGGTCAGTCGTGGATTCGGGTGCACTTGTCAAGGCACTGCGAACCGGGCAAATCGCTTATGCTGCTCTGGATGTAACCGACCCCGAACCATTACCACCCGACCATGAACTACTTACTTTGCCAAACTGTCTCGTGGTACCACATATAGGCAGTGCAAGTGTAGCTACGCGCTCAAGAATGGCAGTGATGGCAGCGGAGAACCTTATCGCCGGGTTGAACGGTGAAATACCAAAATATTTGGTCAATCCCGAGGTGGTTGATTAACATCATAATTTATTATCATCTATCGGCTTTGTCTATCGGCTTAGAAAACAATATTAATTAATACTTCTATACCCCCATTTATTAAAATATAGATAGATAATCATATTAAAACTATCTGGGTAGCTCTAATTAAAAAATAAAATTTCAATTTATATTAAACTATTAAAATATATTATAAGGAGGGATGTGTTTGGTTCAAGGAAGATGTATGAAATGCCGTGCACAAGTAGAGATTAAGAACGGGAAAGAAGTAGTAACCAAGAACAATATGCGAATGTTAAAAGGTGCATGTCCAAAGTGCGGTACTACAGTCTGTAAGATTCTTGGGAAAGCTAAATAATATAATTAATTTACCGGAATAATGTCCAGTTGCATAACATATTTTAAATTTTCGAATAATAAAGGGCAAGATTATCTCTATTATCCAATTTTAATATACAGATAATTTTGCCTCTAGATGAAGTTAGTTTACTAGGTTGGACCATCATGACCGAGGATACCGCACCTGATATTGTGATCAAGAACATATCGGAACTCATCACGATGGCTCCGGAGAATATCGACCTTTCTAAACCGCGCACTGGTATGGCGATGCGTGAGCTTGGATGTATCGTGGATGGTGCTGTTGTAATAACAAATGGCAAAATTACTGGAATTGGCAGTACTCCTGAGGTATTGAGTGAGATTGATATTAATTCAAATACTAAAGTAATAACCGGTGAAACAAAGACGGTTTTACCCGGTTTTGTGGACCCACATACACATTTGATATTTTCAGGGACACGCGAAAATGAATTAACCCTCAAGCTGGAAGGCAAATCATATATGGATATCCTACAAAGCGGTGGCGGAATACTAAAGACCGTCCGGGCAACCCGGGAAGCTACGATAGATAAGCTGGTGAGGCTGGCAAAAAAACGATTAGATACCATGCTGGAATATGGTACTACCACCGCTGAGGCAAAATCCGGATACGGTTTAACGGAGATTGCAGAATTGAAGTCCCTGGAAGCTATTAAGGAATTGGACAATACACATCATATCGACCTGGTAGCGACATTTTTGGGTGCACATGCGATACCGCCGGAGTATTCGGAATCGCCGGACCAGTACATTGATTTAATAATTACAGACATGTTACCGAAAATAAAAATGCAGGGGTTGGCTGAATATTGTGATGTGTTTTGTGAAGACGGCGTATTTTCGGTTGAACAATCCAGGAAGTTATTAACCAGTGCACAGGAATTTGGTTTAAAACCAAAATTACATATCGATGAGTTCGTTCGATTGGGCGGGGCTGAACTTGCCGCACAATTGAGGGCGACATCGGCTGGACATTTAATGGTATCCTCTGAAAATGGGTTGCGTGCATTGGCTGAGGCGGGTGTGATCGGCGTACTCCTGCCGGGGACACCGTTTGCCGTCATGGAAAAGAGCTACCCAGATGCGCGAAAGATGGTCGAACTTGGCTTGCCTATCGCATTAGCAACAGATTTAAATCCTAATTGTTTGACAGAATCTATGCAGTTTATTATCTCTCTTGCATGCTATAACATGAAGTTACTACCCGCTGAAGCTCTCGTCGCCGCTACGATAAATGCCGCTCATGCTATACACCGTGAGGGTGTGATTGGCAGTTTGGAAATAGGTAAACAAGCGGATATTATCATCCTTGATGTTCCAAATTACCACCATATACCCTATCATTTTGGTATCAACCATGTGGAGACCGTGATTAAAAATGGTGAAATAGTGGTTGATAAGAATATTTGAACCATAATTGAATCTAATCGATTTTAATTAAAAGGTCCGAGGGTAATTTAGGATCTTCCCACACTCCCTCAAACGATTGTTATCATATTAAAATCGTAGTGGTCCCACCTCACACTTTTATTCTTTCCATCGAAAATTCATTAGACTCTCGACTAATCATCATCCGCTCATCCCAGACTCCCCAGACTAATCAGCATAAATTAATTCTATTCAAATAATCCAAATGCCAAGTTTTATTTATTAAAACTCTCAATGATCTCTTCGATCTTTTCACAGAAGAATCTCATTTCATCTTCGGTGTTGTATAGATAAACCGCTGCACGTGCTGAACCGTTAATATTATGTTTATCGAACCATGCATGAGCGCAGTGCATGCCCGATCTGATCATGATGTTACCCATTTGGTCAAGCATCATGGCAACATCATGGCAATCTATACCATCAATATTAAAAGAGAATGCACAGCCGCGTAACTTTGGGTCCTTTGGACCGATAATGGAAATCTCGTTCCGGTGGGATAATCCATTAGTTAATATTTTATTCAGTTTAATATTATGTTCACGGATATTAGCTAATCCGATATTTTGTAAATATTCCGCCGCTGCCCCCGCACCAATGATCCCCGCATAATTTTGAAGACCCGCTTCAAACTTTTCCGGCGGCGGGAGAAATTCGAT
>CBFDAW010000357.1:0-4340 GCA_965602865.1 uncultured Thermoplasmata archaeon | reverse complement strand
ACTAAAAATTATATTATCTAAGTATGAGGTTCAATCTGTGGTCGATACAAAAGACAAAAAGAGAATATTACCCTCCTTGAAGGAAAAGCCTCCAGAAGAATACCAGTTGAATGATAGCGCCCCATTCAACTTATCAAAAGATGCAATTAAAAATGGCAATGGAGTTTTATCTCTTTTAGATGGCGCTAGCTCGCAGGTCCCCTTAATTATTCCGGAAATAGAGACACAAAAGATTATAGCAACCGACCGTTCACAACCTTTGGAGGAGCGGCTGGAAGCATTCGATGATATAATCGATTCAGAGATTGGTGATACGAATTTAACGCGTGCACGAAACATCGAGCGTGAAATTGGTCTTAGACAAATTTATTTTAAATTCGATGGCGGCAATCCTACGGGTACACAAAAAGACCGGATAGCATTTGCACAAGCGCAAGATGCACTGCGTAGAGGTTTTGATACTATATCGGTTGCAACCTGCGGTAACTATGGCGTTGCAATCTCACTCGCAGCATCAATGGCAGGTCTTAAATGTATTGTATATATTCCAGAAACATATCACACAAAAAGAATTCATGATTTCTTTAGTGGTAAGATCGAAGAAGTAAAAGCTTTAAGGATCGCATATTTAGGCACAGACTCAGCAGTAGGAAAGCGAACATCAGCTTTGATTTTAACCAATGCATTAAACGCAAAGGGTTTTAAAACCGAAATGATAGGTACAGGTCAAACATCCTGGATGCAGGGGATTAGGTATAGCATAATCTTTGACGCCTTAGTTAATGACTTTGTATCCGGCGAGATCGAGCACATTATTTGGCAAGCTTGGAACGATAATTATCCTGAGGTGATCATAATTGAAGGCCAAGGTAGCATCATGAACCCGGCATACCCCGGAGGGTTTGAGATATTAGCTGCTGGCAGACCAGATATAATTATCCTTCAACATGTCCCCGGGCGAGTAGAATATGATGGTTTTCCGGGGTATCTTCTGCATCCTTTAGAAAAACAAATCAATGTTTTGGAATTATTATCGGATAAACCTGTGGTCGCCGTTACAATAAATCATGAAGGTTTGAAAGTTCATAACCCGTAATGGCAGATGAGAGCCTCATAACACTACGTGATGCGTTTCGCTTAGCACGAAGAAACCTGGTAGATATGGTAAATGTGAAATTAATGAAGGTTGGTGGAATTTCTGAAGCCCTTCAGATTAATGCTGTGGCGCGTTCGGCGGGGTTAGAGGTCATGGTGGGTTGCATGGATGAAGCCGCACTTGGAATAGCTGCAGGGCTGCCTTTTGCACTGGCGCGACCTAATGTCCTCTACGCTGATCTTGACGGGCATATCGGTTTAAAAGGTGACCCCTCGGTGGGGGCGGTAATACTCAGGCGAGGTACTTTATTCCCTACTGATAAACCCGGTCTGGGATTTGATTTGCAGAACTAAATAATGATAAAAGAGGAATAAGAAATTATTTGGATAAAATAAATCCTCTCTTTTCAATAAAGCCCTCACATGTTGCCGGTGATTCTCATTTTTATTACCGCCCTCCCACAACCGGCAACATGAATTTTTTTTCAATTAAATGAATATTATTTTATTGTGCTCTTGGATAAATATTCACATTACTAAATATAATCCACAATGAGCTTAGTCTTATAGAGTTATATTTCTTGGTAGCTTATCTATCCGAAGCAAGTAGGCATAATCCTCTTAGGAAAACGAAAGTATTTAATACTTAGAATGTATGACCCTAATTTACAAGTTAATTAAAAGGAGATTGTAGATTAGATAATTGGGAGAGAAGAAAAAAATGAAATTACGAAGAATTAAGATTTTGATAGACTGTAAACTTTTAAGGGAACTACTCTGGAAGGAGAAATATATCGAATCTGGAGAAAACGTAATGATTCCGAGCAAAGTGTTTGTTTTTTTGGCGGACAAAAAGAAACGCAAAATTGAACAATTGGATGACTTTGGTTATCTACTAGAAAAATGGCAAGAAGATGAATATACGGAAATAGAAGGTTAATATACAATATAGAAAAAAAACAAATTGGAGGTAAAAAAATGTTAGGAACATCAGGGCAAATGCCCATAATTCTACTGAAAGAAGGCACGAAGCGTGAGCATGGTAAGGATGCGACAAAGAACAATATAAACGCTGCAAAGGCAATAGCCGATGCTGTACGCTCAACACTTGGTCCTCGCGGCATGGATAAAATGCTCGTGAACTCTATGGGTGATGTGGTGATCACCAATGATGGTGTAACAATTTTAAAAGAGATCGATGTGGAACACCCCGGCGCAAAAATGATTATCGAGACTGCCAAGACCCAGGACGAAGAATGTCGCGATGGAACGACCACTGCGGTGGTGTTAACCGGCGAGTTTTTGAAACGCTCTGAGGATCTCATCGACCAAAATGTACACCCGACACTCATTACGAGCGGGTTTAGAATGGCATTGGAATACGCGTTAGAGATTTTAAATAAATTAGCTGAGCCTATAAAACCAGAGGACGAAGAAATACTAAGAAATATTGCCACTACTGCTATGACCGGTAAGAGTGCTGAAGTAATAAAAGATCATCTCGCCGACATAGCTGTTTCCGCAGTAAAAAAGGTCATGGAAAAAGATAATGGTCATATAACGGTTGACTTTGACAATATAATGTTGGTTAAAAAACAAGGCGGGAATATACAAGATACCGAGCTTATCGACGGGATTATAATAGATAAAGAACGAGTACACTCTGTCATGCCAAAAACCGTGAAGAATGCAAAAATTGTGCTATTGAATGCTGCTCTCGAAGTAAAAAAGACAGAAGTGGATGCGAAAATCCAGATTACCAGCCCGGCTCAATTGCAGGATTTTCTGAATGAAGAAGAAAAAATGTTAAGAAACATGGTAGATACGATCAAGGAAACTGGTGCAAATGTAGTCATCTGCCAGAAAGGTATCGACGATCTACCACAACATTACTTGGCAAAGGCAGGAATATATGCGGTCCGGCGCGCAAAAGAATCGGACATGAAAAAGTTAGCTAAAGCAACAGGTGCCAGGATTGTAAACAGTATTCATGACCTGACAAAAGATGATTTTGGTAAGGCTGATTTGGTAGAGGAGAAAAAGATCGCCGATGACCAGATGACCTATGTTACAGGTTGTAAAGATGCTAAAGCCATTTCTATCCTGATTAGAGGCAGTACTGAGCATGTGGTGGATGAACTCGACCGAAGTTTAAATGATGCATTAGGTGTCGTAGCTATTGCACTGGAGGATGGAAAGACTTTGGTCGGTGGTGGTGCTACGCCAATGGAATTGAGCCAGGAGCTACGGAATTATGCAGCTACCGTTGGTGGCCGTGAACAATTAGCTATTGAAGCATTTGCTAATTCGATTGAGATCATCCCGCGAACTTTGGCAGAGAATGCAGGTTTGGACATGATCAATACATTGATAGATTTACGAAAGGCCCACAAAAATGGTAAAAAATATACTGGTTTAAATGTCTTTGATGGCAAAATTACAGATATGAAGAAACTGAAGATCATCGAACCACTGCGCGTAATGAAACAAGCGCTCCAGGGCGCAACAGAGACCGCTATCATGATCCTGCGCATTGATGATGTTATTGCGTCTAGGAGCGGTGGTGGCGGGTCGGGTGGTATGCCGGGTGGTATGCCAGGCGGTCCTGGTGGTATGGGTGGTGGTATGGGGGATTATGATTAAACCTAATGCCATTACCATCAAATGCATTTACTTTAAGGAGACAAGATGACGGCAAATATAAATTGGCAATACACACCAGATGTAGGGGATATGGGAAAGGTAGAATCATTGATATTAGACAAAAAATCCAACAATGTCTGAGATATTCCAATAATTCATTAATGATTAAACAGGAATTCCAACACCAGCGTGAAAATAAAAAGAATTATTGTAGTTTTCTTATTTTCACTTGAGCTTGGAATTCTTATAATGATTGTATGATACAAATCAGAATTCCAACCCCCACACTAAAGTGTGATGGCTCTCGATTATAGGATAAATATTAATAAAAAAATGCGTAAATTATTATTCGTTTTGCGAAGCATTTTTTTATTTTGGAGGGATTAGAAATTGCCAGAAACTATCTCAGATTTAAAATTATCATCGGAAAGATACAAAGAAATTAATGAAAATGATACGATTAACAAAGCATTGTCATTATTAGCCGAACCCAATGATATTCTAATAGTATTAGATGACAATAATGAATACTCTGGCGTATTGATTGAACCATTAATTCTCAAAATTGGTATTTCTCCTGAAAAAGCAAAAGTAAAGCAGTT
>CBFDAW010000356.1:0-4340 GCA_965602865.1 uncultured Thermoplasmata archaeon | reverse complement strand
AGCCCGCAATCTCCTGGCCGTCGGTCAAGCCGTCATCGTCGGAATCCATCTTGGTCGGGTCTGTGCCGGTGTGCTGTTGATCCACATACGTTCCGTTGTTATTCTCCCAGCCGTCCCACAAGCTGTCGCCGTCCGTATCCTTCTTGATCGGGTCGGTCTCACCGTCATCTACATATCCGTCCTTGTCCGAATCTTCGTCACCGTCCAGCAGCCCGTCGGAATCGCTGTCGTTACACCACGGGCTCGTCTCGAACCAACTCTCGATATCGTCCCACTCGCAGTCCTTATCTAAATCGCCGTCTATCGCGCCGTCATGGTTTGTATCTTCCACGCCGTCGGGGATGCCGTCGCCGTCGAAGTCGGGGTTGCGCGGGTCGGTGGTGCTCTTCGGGTTTTGGTCGGCTACGAAGTATCCCTGGCTTTGGTCGGTATCGTTTGTTAACATAGAAGCGGTAAAGCCCAGCTCGAGACCGTCGTACAGCTCATCGTTATCCGAGTCCGGCTCCAGTGCGTCGATAATGGAGTCATTATCGCTGTCTTGGTAGCCTTCGTATGTTTCGCCGTTTTTTATGTATAGATCGGGCACGCCATCGTCGTCGGTATCGCGGTCAAGAGCATCGGTTTCCGTGCTGTCGCGGTTACCGTCGTAGTTAAGATCCTCGCCCTTTGTTTCACTCTCGTCGCAGACACCATTTCCGTTTTTATCGTTCCATCCGTCCAGGAGACCATCGGAATCGGTGTCGTTGCATGTGGTATTGGTCTTTGTTATGGGGTCTGAGTCCGCCGTGAAGTTCTTGCGCGACGAGCCAGTCATGTTAGCCGTTGTGTCCGTGCCTTTGATCACCTCACCATCAAATATTGGCTGGGTGATACCTAGCTCGGTGCCGTCGGTGATTCCGTCATTGTCCGAATCGGGGTCTAAAACACTTATCACCCCATCGTGGTCGTCGTCCCTGTTCCAATGCATTTCGAAACCGTCCATGACGCCATCGTCATCGGAATCGCGGTCCTTCGGGTCGGTACCGTAGTACTGCTCCCTCGTATTGGTCAAGCCGTCGAAATCCGAGTCCATGTTCAAGACCGCCCGGTCATCGTAGGTTTCTTGGTGGTACGCGACGAAATTATGTGTTTCTGTATCGTCGGATTTTGGTTGGGAATATTTACTGTAATATTCGGAATCGTACCCCGTGTGTGTGGGGTTGCCGAATGCGATATAGAGCGTCGATGAGATCTTAACCCAGGCATTTTGATATATCTCACCCTCTAAATTCGATAAATACACCTTCTTTTTATCTGGTGCAGTTACGATCTTTATATCGGTCATTTCCTCTGGATCATACGTATAATCAATATCCACAGTCGTTGAAGGTGTTGGACTTGGGTTGGTGACATTGTTAATATAACTATAGATATACAAGTTCAAATCTGGAGCGCCATTGTACAAATTAGCATAACCCTCACGATCAACCGCAATCCAGGTGCTAGGTCCATAGTCCAGTTTACTATCGTTATTATCGTCTTTTGCATTCGTTCTGAAAACTACATATTGAAAGTCATAATCATCTGCGTTGCCATTATTATCCTGGTTCGAGTCCGGGTCGCGGACATTGATCAGGAAATCGTTCCAGTACGGCGGGTCGAAATCCGTATCGGTCTTCCATTTAGGCTCGGCACCGTCCAAAAGCCCGTCGTTATCCGTGTCTTTCTTAGTTAGATCGGATTCGATATAATAAGTTAAATTTGCAATGGGCAAATCGACCGGGTTCTTGTAATGCCATTTGGGATCGGAAATACCGCAATACTGATAAGTAATCTTAATCCATGCTTTTGAGTAATCGGAGCCTTTGTATTTGACCATGAAATTATAAGTGCTAGCGTTCAATGAAACGTTTTTAGAACCGTCGTAATATGTAATATTTTTCCCGCCAATCTCAAAGATGACATCGTTTTCATCGCCATAATTCGTGATATTAAAAAGATAATCTCCCGCCATGTTAATCGAACTATCGCACTTGATTTTTAAAACACCCTTCCAGGTAACCGAGAAGTTTTTATCGTCCTTCTTGGTCCACGGTATACCACTCATCCAATTTGTATTGAAATCGAAATCGTCATTGATGTCTTCAACCTTTATATATAATGGCTCCGAGAAATCGCAATCGCCATAATAGTACCCGACCAGCGCGCTGTCCATTATATCGTCCTGGTTCCAGTTCTCCTCACCGTCGGATAACCCGTCCATGTCCGCGTCCTTTTGGTTAATATCGTACGGACCGGTGCCATCGGAATCACAAAACGGACCCTCATCAGAATATCGCCAGAGATACAAAAACTCGGGTCCATCCATAATCCCGTCATCGTCCGAGTCAGGATCCATTGGCAATGTTAATGGAATATAATTATCGCCAAATAGGTAATGCTCGCCGTACTCGTAATCATCGAGTGGTGTACCCGTCCAGCTGCTGGGACCATTCAGGACGCACTCGCCGTCGGTTATTACCGCGGTTACATTAGCTCTACCGCCGTCGTTCCAGCCATCGCATAGATGATCGTCGTCCGAGTCCCTGTCCACGGCGTTGGTTTCACCAATGTCCCAGACCTTGTTCTTGTTCGGGTTCTCAGTAAGATCGGATAACCCGTCGTTATCCGAGTCTTTGTCCAATGGGTTCGTGTATAGATACTCCTCGAAATCGGTTAGCCCGTCCTTGTCAGTATCTCCCAGGTTCGGGTCACTGCTTAATTTATCAGTTTCACCATCCAAATTAAGTGCCTTATAAATGGTCTGGTAATTTGGATTATTTCTTTGTATCCACGGCACCCAGTCCTCGAGAGTGATCGACCAAAAGACACTTTCATCCACGTCCGATAACCCGTCATTGTCGGTGTCAGCCTTGACCTGGCTGGTCTGCTGTATGTTCGTACCGGGATGAGCAGAACGCTGTGCCGGTTTATAACCAGCCTCCCAACCGCCCGAGTACGGCATGCCCTTTTTCGATTCGTAATCGAAATAATAGAGTTCGCCGTAATACATGAGTGTTTCCAGTTCGGAATTATACTTATCGAACCCGTCCCAGAGACCGTCGGAGTCGGTGTCCACCTTCACGGGGCTCGGCTCGTCCTGATCGAACGACCGGTTGGTATTTCTATCCTCGCCTTCCCAGGGGTCAAAAGCATCCGCATGGTCCGCGGGATACGCATAATTATCGGTACCGTAAAAGAATTTATAATCCTCATAAGTTATGAACATTCCCAGGTGCCCGTTTTTATTGGTCATGTTCCAGTCCCAGATCATACCGTCGATCCAGCCGTCGGCGAGGCCGTCGTTGTCCGAGTCGGGGTCTAGCATATTTACCCTGTCGTTATACCAGAAATCGCCTTCATAATCTTCGTTATAATCCATCTCTATCCAAACACCATCGCCATCAGTATCACGCCACCAATCGATCTCGTCACCGTCCCAGATACCGTCGCCGTCCGAGTCAACATCCACCATGTTAATCAATTTATCAGGATCAGTTACATTTTGCACATCTTTACACCACATGATCTCCTGTTTATCCAATACGCCATCGTTATCCGAGTCCTCGTCGCGTAGACAAATTCGCCAATCCGGTATCGCCTCGTCCGGCTCCATGTCGAAATATTTCCATTGGAAACCGTCGTAGCCGTCCTCTATGCCGTCGTTATCGGTATCAATGTCGAATGGGTCAGATAAAAAGAGCTGCTGACCGCGGTACTCGAGACTGGGCACATAGCCGCCCTCCATGTAATCCTCACCGATATTCTCGAATATCACGCATGTTCCCTCGATCCATTCGTCACCCCACCAGTTCTTTTGGACAGTGCCCAATTGTGTATCGGGAGACCAGATATACATAAATTTATGACCGGAATCCGGGCTGAAATATACCGCTGTATTATCCTCGAGATACAGTACCAACTGGTTATCCTCAAAAGCGCCTTGGAACTCGGGGTCAGGATTTTCGATTATATTTTTAAATACATATTTATATGGTTTACATCTTCGAATGGATCCGTCGCCGTCGTACCTGATCCAAGTATTACTATTAGCCGATAAATAATTTTCGAAATCGTAAGCACCGTCTTCAATGTTAGTGCGGTATATCACGCCACCAATTTTATTAGCCGGATCAAAATATATTTCCTCGCCGTCCAATAACCCGTCGGTGATATTTTTTTCATCCATTATTTCCATATCCATGTCCGGGTCCTTCGGGCTCGTGCCAACTATGAATTCATCGAGGTTACTTAGGAAATCACCTTCGTTGTTCTCATCATACTCATATAACTCGTAATCGAATAATTTATAATTATTTAAA
>CBFDAW010000355.1:0-4357 GCA_965602865.1 uncultured Thermoplasmata archaeon | reverse complement strand
AATATTTTCTTCTTCATTCATCCCCCTCATCCAACCTCAGATGATCGCTCATCGCCCACTCAACATTTGTATCATCCTCGAAGCTGTCCAACCACGACCCGCCGTGCGCGTCATCCTGGGCCGGGCGACCGTCCGACCGGCTGACCGGCTGACCGGAGGGCTGGCTGACCGCTTGCTCATCTAAACTTACCTGATCATCCTCTAGATCATCAAACTCAACAGGAAAAATAAAACTAGAGGTTATCAATATAAGCATGATTGTTATGACCTTCAGATTCCACATAATTGTGCCCCCAGTGTGCATTTTTATTATCTATATGCAATGGGAATATATTATTAATATTTTATCCCTTTATCCTGGTTTGTTCAAACCACCCCCGCCTCTCGAATTTCGCAAATCAATAAAAAAACACCCATGTAAAATCCATCACCCCTACGTCCTTAACACATTAAAAACCCTTTTTTACCCTACTCATATCACCTTCACCCAGCCTCATACATTACCAACATTCTCCACTAGCACCCACCTACCGCATCTCGTATACAAATTATGAGCGTTAGATCAATTCAATTTTACTTCCTCGATTTCCAAGATCCGGGCGTTGCACCACCTATCCTTTACAATATCTGCGAGTTGCATTGTATACAGGATCCGCGCGTTACCTATCAGATCTCGTATACGAAATATGAGCGCTAATATGAAATATCTAAACCTCAATCCCCCATTATGACTAAAAAATACAATAACATAACTAAAAACAAAAATATTAATAAAAACATTAGCAAAAACATTAACAAAACACTCATCACAGTATTCGAAGATTTCAACCAACAACTACCACCATGCCCCAAATGCGGATCATCAACCAACATTATTAAATCCGGCATTCGAAAACTTCGTCAAGAATCCATCCAAATATATTTCTGCAAACTATGCAAAATGCGTTTCTCAAACCGCAAACTAACACACACTACCTACCCGCCAAAACTCATCCTACACTCCCTAACCTACTTCAACCTCGGCCACACCCTAGATCAGACAAGAAAAACCATGCGGCGACAATTTAAAACAAATATCCCTATATCTACGCTCAACTCATGGGTTCATCGATACCAAGATGACCTGCCATTTATTAAATTACGGAAGCGTTTTCAAATTGATCCGAATGACATCATTCACTCAAAAAAATTCCACCACCAACAAGTGTACAACTTCAAATACCACACCCTGAAAACCAACATCGCAGGCAAAATATTTCCGCAACTAAAATTCTACATCACATCAATAGTCAGGACGCCTAACTTCATACCGAGCAATGTATTTATGCAAGGTCCTCGTTGCTCTGAACTAAAAATCGATCTAAAACCACAAAAGACAACCAAACACAATATTGCAACTAAACTAGCCGAACTAGCCCTAACACTGGCAAAAACTAATCGTGAACGACATGAAAAAGTCGAGAATTTCATGCTTATTAACGACAATGACACTTTAGCCATTGAAGTTCCAGTTTATCTTAAACCACAAGAATTAACAAAACAAGAGCAAAACACTTACAACCTAAACCTTCAAGAACCGTTATCTGGTCATATTGACATTCTGCAAGTTCGATTCAATAAGATCCACATACTCGACTATAAGTCTGACGCAAAAAGATCCGACAAGTCCGCTGCTGAACAGCTATTTCTATACGCTTTAGCATTGAACAAACGAACAAAGATACCATTGAACAAATTTATTTGCGCATATTTTGATGATAAAAATTACTTTCAATATTCCCCATCTAATATTAATATTAATAATTCAGAATTATCAAAATAAAAATATATTCTTAAATTGATAAGAAATATTATATATCTTCAAGATGATAAAACATAAGAGATTATATATAAATAATTTCTATTACTGAAAAATTATTATGTCCCTTAATGGTGAAAAATCATGAGTACAAAACGACGTATAATTGTTAAAGGTAATGTCCAGGCAGTAGGTTATCGTGCATTAATTAAACAAATTGCTAGAAATAATGGTATTAAAGGATCCATTAAAAATTTAGATGATGGCACTGTTGAAATATATTGCGAATGTAATTCAGAAATTTATGAAGAATTTAAAAAGAAAATAAATCTAAGAGCAACTGATATAGAAGATCAATTACAAATTAATGTCATGAGTATTGAAGAGTTTAATGAAGATTCAGAAGGTTTTGATCAACAAAAAATTATTTACCCATTTGATGTTCTTTATGATGATAAAGAAATAAGACCATTAGAAAAGGAATTATTAGAACGGAGTGAAATGGCAATATTGGCAATGACCTCAATGAATTCAAACTTGAGCAAAAAAGTTGATAATACGAATCAAAATATAAAAGATATGGATCAGCATATGAATGAAGATTTTGATAACCTTGATAAGAAATATGATAAATTTGGTAATAGTCTCACAAAATTGGAAGGGGATATGAAGGATATTAAAGGCGATATTCATGAGATGAAAGATGCATTTATAAAATTAACAAACCATTTTGTTAAAGAGGAAAAATAATTAGTTTTCCTCAAACTCCACAATTCTATTTTTTTATGGTGAAAAAATATACAATCTTCCGCATATTAGATTTATTTCAATATACTCACCATATTTCCATACAATTCTTCCTTTTCTTTTCACCCCCGCTCTAACATACCCCCGACTCATCCTCGAAGCTGTCCAACCACTCACCACCATGCGCGTCATCCAGGGACGGGCGAGACGGTGCGCGGGTAATATCTGAAATTGTATCAGTTGATTCTTTTTCGCACGTGTCGATCCCAGGATCCAATAGGTCTCCGGGTTCATCCTCTAGAGTCTCTAAACTACCAAGAGAAATAAAACTAGACAATAATACAAGAATCACTACAAGTATAACTTTTAAGTTCCAGATATATGCCACCCCCATGGTGCCACGTGAATAATTACGTAAAAGTTAAAATGTTATCTATAATTTATTATAATATATTATTAATATTATTATAATAAAATACTATTAAATTCTTATAATTTATTAATATTTATATGGAGTTAGGAGCCATTTCCAAAGTGGGATAAATTTGATTTTTTTATTATTTATCTCTTCTGTAGCTTCATAATTACCAGTTATGATCATAAGATTAGTACAATTAAGTTCTGTGCTTGCTTTTATTAAAGCATCGATCTCTCTTTTCCTAGTATCATAATGTTCGATATCATAACATACCTGGATCAGTTTTTCAACTCGGATACCATCTTTGATTACAAAGTCAATTTCTTTACCACGTGAATCGCGCCAGTAATAAAATTCCACATCTGTCTTCGAATATTTTCTGAATAGTTCGATGGCTACAATATTCTCATATAGTCTTCCCTTATTATCTGAGAATCTGGTAGATAGACTATTTATAAATCCATTATCTATAAAGAATATTTTTCTAGGGTACTGGAGCTGATCTTTCACCTTTGGAGAAAGAATTTGAAGACTATAGATAAAATAGGAGCTCTCGATATAACTCAAGTAATTCAATATAGTTGTTTTTCCTATTTCATAGTTAAGGCTTTTCAAAGTATAATATAATCTGCTAATAGTATAATGGGTCGAATTCAGCAGTAATCTTAGCATTCCTTTTAATCATTCCTCATTTCTAACTTTGAATCTTTCAATTATATCCCTATGGACAACTGTTCTATAGTATTGCTGAAGAAGCTCAAATTTTTTATCCTCGGAGCTCAATACAACCTCTGGCATACCGCCATAATATAGATATTCATCAAGCATTTTAGATATTTTTATCATTTCTTTTTCAGAATATTTTGCTATTTTTACATCTACATCTAATTCTTTAAACCTGAGAAATTCTTTAAAGGATAAGGGAAAAAACTTTACCTCGAGACATCTTCCTCTGAGTTCTGTTGGTATCTCTCTACTGGATACTTTTGAACTTGAACCTGTTACAAAGATTTTCAAATTCTCAGAATCAACTATCCTTCGTAACCATTTACTCCAATTTGGCATATCTTGGATCTCATCTAAACAAATTAGTTCAGGATCTTTGGAGAATGATTGTTTTATGATAGGTAGTAATTCAGTTAAAAATTCGGTTCTCTCAGGTATTCTTTCATCATCAAAATTTATGTAAACAACTTGTTCTCTATCTTTATTTTTTAATAATTCGTTTAAAAGCTGAAGCAACAAATATGTTTTACCGGTTCGTCGGAAACCAGTGATGACAACTATCTTATTTACTTTCAACTTCAAATAAGATTCTAAATTGATCTCCCTTTGTATAATGGTAGGTATTTTTTTATCGACCCACGCATAAAGGATTGTTTTTATTGTATTAT
>CBFDAW010000354.1:0-4382 GCA_965602865.1 uncultured Thermoplasmata archaeon | reverse complement strand
ATTATTCCAAGATTGATTTAGAAAAACGCCATAACCATTTACACCAGAGGTGGTCATTGTATTATTATTTAGATTGTTATTTATTGATGACCGATAGAGATAAATGCCGTATCCATCTTTTTCAAAGGTACTTATCAAATTATTTATTATTTTATTATAATTTGATGAACTCCCTAGGTAAATGCCATAACCATTCCTACCAGAGGTAGTGATAGTATTATTAATTAGATTGTTATTCTGAGAGCCATACAGATAAATACCATATGCATCATCTTTTAAGGTATTTATAATATTATCTATTAAATTATTATACGAAACCCCCTCAATTTTTATACCATTTGTACCTATCCCAATTACATTTATTGTGTTATTTATCAGATTATTATTATTCGAAGAAATAATTAAATAAATACCATTACCATAATAACTTGTTATATTTATTATATTATTTTTTATATTGTTGTTGTTTGAAATAAAAGATAAGTAAATACCATTCCCTGGATGACCCGAGCTATTAATCAAGTTGCTTATAATATTGTTGTTATTCGAAGAATCATATAAATATATGCCAGACCCCCACTGCCCGAAAGTCTTTATTGTATTACTTAATAGATTGTTATTTAATGATTGTTTTAAAAAAATACCGGGTCCTGAGTTCCCTGTTGTGATAATATTATTATTTGTAATGTTCGAATTTGAAGTAGAGGAATTCAAACGAATCCCAATGGTATAATTTCCCGAGACAGAAATATTGAAACCTATTATATTTACACCACTTGCCGTAACATTAATTGCAGAGGCATAATCATTATTGATATCCGTACCTTCATAATAATATATAATTTTACAATTAGTTGTACTATTACCAATAAGCTTAATATTTGATTTATTAATTGTTACAGATTCATAGTACGTTCCATTTCCTACGATAATTGTGTCGCCAGATTTTGCATTATCGATTGCCTCTTGGATTGTGGTATAGCTTCCGCCTCCTGTGGAATCTACAAATATAGTCGCCGCTTTTACGCTTACATCGTCAACTATACATTCAAATATAAAAAAACCAATAGAATATCCTATTAATAATGAAAATATAATGAATATAGATAGAATATTCTTTTTAATAATATTAGTTATCGTTAGGTTACTCTCCCTTGTTTTTATTGTATAATTATAATAATTATACTATTTACTTAATTAATTTATATCTTATATATATTTTATATCTTTTTGAGGTAACAAATGATCTGGAGTCTGGAAATCGTCATTATCTATTGGTAATCGGGAACTCATGTTAGGAGAAAGAAAGTAAAAGTTACCTAATAAAATAAGTAAGACCAACACAACCATAAGGTTAACCCGCAGAAGGATGCCCCCTATTAGTGGGGTAAAAATAAACCTCAAGATATTTAATGATTTGGTAGTATTGACTTAAAAAGAATCGATTTTGATATTATAATTCTCCTTTTGCGATTCAACTGGCACAGCTATCGGAATATGATGACGAACCCTCATATGAATCATTTTCTGAAATTAAAGGAGATTCTTCAATTCAATCTTAGACATTTTTTTCTTTTTTCTTCTTCTACGCCAAATCACAAATGACAATATAATTATTATCCCAATCATAATTATCATAGAATTACTGAATTCGTAGGTAAATGGCAAATATTCATCGGGCACGTCTAAATTGAAGGTGAAGTTCTGCGGTTCTTCACCTTCAGTTATTCCTTTGACTGAAGTAACTCTTATTTTGATTTTATGTTTGCCCAGGCATTTCATTTTATCTTGGGTTTGTACTTTGATTTTTATTGTCTCAGTTTCATTCTCTTTGATTTCAAAATTAACCATCATTGCGTATACATTTATGCAATCCTTTGATAATTCATCAATATTAATACTTTAAGTAAAAATACATTAGGGAAATTACCTTTATTTTCTACAATCAGCTCGTATATAATATTGTCCCATAGTTCGGCTTTCTTAACAGTTTTTGGACTCGAAAGCGAAAAGTTATAATATTGTCCAATATTGATTCTTCCCTGGATGCCATAGGATGGTTGTACCGAGTCGTAAAACCCTGTGGGTTCCATAACCCAGAAACCAGTAACTGTGACCACACCTGTGTCTCTAAAATCTGTTCTCAATGGCACGATAACTGTAACATCAAATGAGCTATCTCCATTTTCTGTAAATAAAAAGTCCACTGGTGTGACCGTAGAATTTCCCCATGTATCCTCTACTAATAATGATATCTTAATATACGCCACTGGATTTTGGTATCCTTCCGGGAACTTTACTGAGAGTATACCATTGAATACCACAACGCCGGTATCACCCAAACTCACATTGGCAGTTTTACTTGGTTCTATAAAAGCGATTGTAATATTAGGGTACGGTGAATCACGTGCTCGGGTTGAACCTGAGGCAAAGTTTGGAAGAATTGTGGCGATGAAGAATAATTGAAAGATCGTTATGAAGACTATTAAAAATCTGATTGTCCTTTTTTTCATTTTAACCCTTGCTATTTAGTTTTTAATCAAGATTTTTCAACTTCTTTTTTGAATTTCTTCCTATAGATTTTACTAATAGAATTACAATAATTATTACAAACATAATAATTGTACCAATAATACATTCAAATATTGGCGATTCAAGACCTGGGATTCTGATCACGAAAGTAAAGGTTTGAGGTGATGCACCTAATTCCATCCCGGTCTCAGAATTAACTTCTATTTCTATCGAATAGTAATTCTTAAAATAGATACCCGAGGGGGTCTCTACCAAGATTTGAATAGGTAATTCTGTTGGTTTTTCTTCGATTACAACCAGTGAATGACTAAGGTAAATTTTAAATCCTTTATCATTTAATTCTTTAAGATTTCTTACGTTAATTCCAAAAATATCCTGACCATTACCCATATTATGGATATTAAGAGTAAAAAGATAACTATCACCAGATTCGAGTTCCACAAATGGATGCGTGATTGTAAGTGTGAATTTACAAAATTGCGCAATATTAATCCTCCCAATGGCACCCTCCGAAGGCTCTGCATATCCTGATAAATCTTTCTCTGGAACCTCCCATCTACCAAATACTCTTAAAGTGCCAAAATTTTGAGTGCTTTCTCTGGGTCGCGGGTTAACTCTGACTATGAATGACTTTTCACCATTTTGAGTAAATAAGAAAATTGTTGGGTTAAATTCCGCAGACCCCCAGGTATCTTCAGCATTTATGTATACTAATACACTTGTAGCCGAATTAAGTGCAACGGAGACCGTGCCATTGAAAACGACTTCGTGGGATTCCCGGGGACCAACCTGGGCGGTTTGGATTGGTTGAAGTAATGAAATGGTCACTTTTGGGAACTCCGAATAGGATGGTGGTGTCGTACCTGAAACAGTTTTGGGGATTAACAATGGAATAACTATTACTACAAAAATCATTGATCCTATTATTAAGAAGATTGCTAATTTTTTAATCTTTTTACCTCCTACTTAAATTAATTTAAATTATCGAGATAATTTTCAATAAGAATTTTATCCTCATTTTCTTCTTTTTCTCCACGTCCAAAATAAAATTATACAAATAATAATTACAATAATTGCAATCATTAAAAGAACATAAAGGTTAATTGTCCTTGGTTTATCCTTGTTTTTTAGCTGTACTTGAAAAATATGCTCTTTCGCCGGAATATTTTGCTGTATTCCCGCCCCCGAATTGACTTCGATTACTATATCATGTGTACTATAAACAAATTTTTTCGATGGCGTTTTTACCGAGATATTAATAGTATCCCTGAAACCACGGGGGATATCAACACTTGAGGAACTGAGTCCGACAAAGAAGCCGTTATCATAAAGCTCATTTTCATTTTTCACCTGGCAAATGAATATATCAGCACTATTACCATAATTTGTAATAGTTAGTTCAAATTTGACCTCAGCGCCTGGCGCCGCTTTCATTAATGATTCTCCACTTGATAGAGAAAAATCAGAATAAAGCCCGACTGAAATTCTAGCGGTCACCGGCTCACAACTTCCTGATAAAGTACCCGGGTACATTGTCCATTTACCAAATATTGTCACGGTACCTTCAGAATTATAATCCTCTCCCGGTGGTATCTGGAGTGAAACCTCAAAATCTTTTTCACCATTATCTGTAAATAATATAGTGTATGGTGAAACCACCGTTGACCCCCAGGGAGCTTGCGCAGATATTTCAACCATCACGCGGGTAGCTTGATTCATTGTTACTATAACCATTCCATGAACTACGGCATTCCCCGAGTCGTCATGATAATTCACGGTCACGTTTTCTTCAACGAGACTAAGGGATTAACGCAAAATAACTTTTACTTATTATCATTCATTTTCGCTAT
>CBFDAW010000353.1:0-4384 GCA_965602865.1 uncultured Thermoplasmata archaeon | reverse complement strand
GGAGGAATATACCACCCTTACGCTTTGAATTAATCTTGAGTAGAATATCGATACCTTCATTGGCTGTCATATAATGTTTCTTTTGGGCATGGATATCCAAAAGCATTAATGTATGTAATCCAAGTCGGCGATTTTCTACGAGCACATCATATGGACTCTCCGGGAAATAATCACCCTCAGGGTATGCTAAGGTTGTAGTGCGGCCAAACTTATAGTATTGCAGCCCGAGTAACCCAGGGACTACCGAGACCACCGATGCACCGTGGATTACGGAGGTCGAGATTCCTTCTTTTTTGGCTCTTAATAAAAGCTCGATATGTGTGGTCGCCGTTAGAGCGTCACCCGGTGCCAGGATTGCTACTTTGGTGTCTTTTTTTCGTGCACGCTCTAGGAGTTCTTTGCCATCTTCCAATTGCCCTCGCGTTAGAATCTCAATATGTTTGTCAATTAAATTCTCTAAATATTCAATAGTTCCTTTTGCCATAATCGCAGTATAAAACTCAGCGTAGACATGATCACTCATTTTCAATATTTCCAGACCTTTAACGGATAGATCTCGACCGTCATACAGTCCCAAACCGATAAATATTAACTTACCCATATCTATACATCCACATGCGGTCGATATGTGCCAGAGTTCCAAAAGAGCAGGGTGATGTTTTTCGTAAGAAATTAATCGAGGCACATCTTATTAATAAGAAGTTAATTATTAAACATAATACTAAATATTTATATATACCTTTACAAACCCCGCCCTCAGAGCAATGGCTTGAAGAATTCCAAGATATTGAGCTAGAAATAGTCGAACGAGAGTTCGAAATTTACACTGAGCAAATCAGAGATTATAAAAAATCTTTAAATTTAACGCCTGAGCTATCAAAACAGTTACCAACTTCTTATGACATTATCGGTTCCATTGCGATCTTAAAAATTCCTGAGTCACTTAGAGGGTACAATCACCAGATAGGCGAGGCGATAATTAGAACGCATAATAATATCAAAACTGTGGCAAGAGACAATGGTGTTAAAGGTAATTTACGTGTACGCGAGTTAGAGATCATAGCCGGTGAATCGAAAACCGAAACATTACATAAAGAATATGGTATTAGACTAAATTTAGATGTAGCAAAAGTGTATTTCTCGCCACGGCTGGCTAAGGAACATTATCGATTATCACAATTAGTCCAATTCAGTGAGGTGATATTGGATATGTTCTCCGGAATCGGACCGTTTTCTATTATGATTGCTAAATATTCCCAGGCCGAACGTGTTTATTCTATTGATATAAACAAATTTGCCATCGAATATTTAATAAAAAATATCGATCAGAATAAAGTTACCAATATTTTTCCACTTGAAGGTGATATTCGAAAGTTGATCAAGAAAATCCCGAAAGTGGACAGGATTATTATGAATCTACCAATGGGTGCGAAAGAGTATCTAGCTGAGGCATTCGCCGTTTTAAAACCGAAAGGTATCATTCATTATCATGAAATGCTATCGAATGACGAACTTACGAATCAGAAGAACTGGTTACGAACCACGGCAAATCGTCACGGGTTTGAATTATTGTCTATCAAAGAGCATAATTTAGGTAGTTATTCACCAACCATTGATCATTTTTGCTTTGATTTAACATTGAAGAAATATTAGAATGGAAATACAAGATGGAAATAGTTAATAATCTTTAAATAGTGTATTGGATATTATATTTTTACTCTGGTGTCAATAATGAAGAATTTCAAAATTGCAGTGATTGTACTTGTGATTGTAATTGGATTATCTGCACTAGTATATTATTTCCCAACCTTATTTTCCAATAGCTTGGTTAAACCACAAGCTAAGATCGAGATCAATATCTCGGGACAAAAGGATATTATTATCAATGAAGGCGACACAATTTTATTCAGTGCCAATAACTCTACGGATGAGGATGGTAAGATTGAAAATTATTATTGGAACTTTGGAGATGGAACCACTTCAGGAAAGATCGATGCAAGACATAAATATAACACACCTGGAATATATAATGTAACCTTAACGGTGGTAGACAATGATGGAAACAAGGACATTACACATTTACTGATTAGAGTCAACGGCCTACCTGCAGCATTGGCTCGAATTAGTAATATCACAAATTTACAATTGGTCTCAATCCCAATTTATGACGTAATTCAATTTAATGGTACCGGGTCATTTGACTCAGACGGTACAATTTTAAGTTATCATTGGGATTTTGGCGATGGAAATTACTCTACCAAACCATCACCTCGGCACCAGTATTATCAGTTAGGTGCAATTAAGATCACACTTACTGTAGTTGACAATGATGGTGGAGCGGCAATTGATGATATAGAAATCCAAAGTATATTACGCACTTACTCTATTGAATGGATTTTAAGGACACGCGAAGAAGATATTGAGCCAAATGGTTATACCTTCGAGGGAGAATCAACCGAGATTCTGCAACAAATCAACCAAGATAAATTCGCATATGGAAATATTACATTAAATTGGACTGATCGCCAGCCACTATTAAAAAACAATCAAAGTAATGGTGAGGATTTATTTGAATTAAATATCCTGACACCTGAAAATATATCAGAAATTAAAAATTCCACCTTAGGAAATATCTCGATAATGATAGATTATAATTTACCACCTTCACCAGATTATTACAGAGCAAAAACGGCAAATGATGCTATAACTATGGCAACAGACTCGGCGGGGTTCTCTGATGGAGGGAATGGTGAATGGTATTTCAATATCAGCGCTATCGATTGCAAAGGTGGAACCTGGCAGAATGATAGATTTGATCTGGATCAAGGTAATTTTTGGAGTTTGAAAATTGTAATCTTTTATTATGAACTCGAGATATACGAAACCACTTATGATTAATCCCATTTGTACTAATTATAAAACTTCCCGTTGCCTGGACCTGTTTCTAAATTACCATCCTTGATAATTATATTTCCCCGAACTACCGTTAGTTTCGGGAAGATCGAATCCATTTTCTCATATGGTGTCCAGCCGCATTTCGAATGGAGGTTTTTAGCTTTAATTATTTCTTCCTTGTAAAAATCTATTACAACCAGGTCTCCATCATAACCAATAGCCAATCTTCCTTTTGGTAACCTAAAATTGGTTGCGGGTACCGTTGAAATCGCTGAGACCAACCGTTCCAAAGAAAGACGGTAATGTTTGTGATGCGATAGCATCATTGGCAGCATAGTTTCTACCCCGGGTATCCCGGCAGGGGCAGAATTAAACTCAGAACTCTTTTCATCAATGGAGTGTGGTGCATGATCGCTGGCAAGTATTTGGATGGTTCCATCTGCGAGTGCGGACCACAATGCCGCCTGGTCCTCAGGACGACGTAGTGGTGGATTTACCTTACCAAAGGCTGCCACATCGCAGTTCTCGTTTAGCAATAAATGGTGAGGTGTAACCTCAGCCGTTACTATTGTGGTACCATGTTGGTTCCTTTGACCAGGTTGGTTAGTTTGGATTTTTTGAATAGTTTGGTTGCGTTCGTTAATATGATCCACTTGATTAATTTGGTTATTTTGATTCCCGTTCTTAGATTGATTGGTTCGGCTCTCTTGATCGGTTGATCGATGTTGCTGCTTACGCTCATGCTCACGTAATAATTCAACGGCTTCTGCACTGGAGACATGGCAAATGTGTACTTGCATTTGATTAGTTGATTGAACTTTCCTCGCCTCACGCTCCCAGGACCGAGCTATTGAGAGAATGTTTGATATGGCATTTACTTCAGCTTCATTGGGTCGTTGGCGCAAATGATCGTGAAGGTTTTTCGCAATTTCACCGGGTTTTTTATGGTTCTTTAATATCTTCTCGGATTCGGCATGGATTACTGGGAGGCGACTAGAGTTATTGATCAGGTATAACGCTGAAGCTAATGAACCGTCACTTGGAAATAATAATTTACCAGTACTCGTACCCAAATAGAGCTTAAATCCACTGCAAACCTCAGCAATCTTTGGTATATTGGATTTTGGGGTTATTGAAGAATAGAGTCCAAAGTCAACATATGCCTTTTTTGATACAATTTCCAGTTTTTCCAAAACCGTCTTTTTAGAAATTACTAAGGGGTTAGTATTTGGCATATCAAAAATACAGCCAATCCCGCCGAAGGCAGCCGCCATTGTACCGGTTCTGAAATCCTCTTTTTCACAGAACCCAGGGTCACGAAAATGGACATGAATGTCTATGCCCGCCGGTAATATTAATTTTTCTCCAAAATCAAAGTGCTGCTCACCTTTTAATATTTTCTTGATTGCTACTATCTTTCCGTCTTCTATTCCTATGCAGCATTTGTTAATTGAACCATCCAGATATGCATTACCTTCCACTACTAAAT
>CBFDAW010000352.1:0-4391 GCA_965602865.1 uncultured Thermoplasmata archaeon | reverse complement strand
GGGAAGGATTTTCACCTTCAGACAAACTGACCTTCAAGGCACACGAATTCCACCAATCTACTGACTGGTGGTCGTGAAATTCTCTCTTTTGCGAAACTAAGAAAAAAATCCATAGGTTTTTTTTCAAGGTTATAAAATTCAGCATACTTTCAAAATTTGAGAATTTTAAAACCTAGAGAAAAAATGCCAGAATTATTAAACGCCCAGCAGAACCCATAATATTTCATTTCAACAACGAACCACAGGTCATCTCGGGCGGTTTTTGCAGTCCTAAGATATCCAGGATTGTCGGGGCAATATTACCCAATAACCCGCCAGAACGTAATTTTACCTGTTTTGAATAGCTGGATTTAAATCTTCTATCCAATAACAATATGAATGGTACATTATTCGCAGTATGAGCGGTGTGCGGTTCACCAGTAGTATAATTACTCATCATTTCTGCGTTACCATGGTCAGCGGTCACAATTATCGAGTATCCATGTTTTTGAGCGGTATTAATCACGCGTCCTAGGTTATAATCCACGGTTTCCACTGCTGAAATAGCCGCTTTAAGGTTACCGGTGTGGCCTACCATATCCGGGTTGGCAAAGTTAACCGCCAAAAAATCGAACTGTTCCAAGGTTAAGGCATCTATTATACTATCACCCACCTCCGCCGCACTCATCTCGGGAACCTCATCGTAATATTCGGTTTTTTTCGAAGGTATCATCCTCTGGACCTCACCAACGAACGGCAGCCGACGACGGCAGTTAAAAAAGAATGTTAAGTGGTAGAACTTAGTGGTTTCCGCGGTTTTAAACTGTTTCATGCCGGATTTACTGATCACTTCACTTAATACTGACCTTAATTTAACAGGCGGATATGCTACTGGGGCTAGGAGGTCATTATCATATAGGCTCATACAGATATACTTGATTTTGGGCTGTTTTGGACGCTTGAAATGGTGGAAAGCCAAATCAACAAGCGCGTGTGAGATCATAGTTGCGCGGTCGCCACGAAAGTTCCAATTGATAAATACATCGCCATCTTGAAGGTGTGAAATGGCTTGACCATGGTCATCCACTATTACATATGGAGGTATATGCTCGTCAATGGTGACACCATTTTTATAGGCATTATCGATGGCTTCAAGAGCGGATTTGGCGGGTTTGCCGGTGTTTGTAACTAAGAGATCGTATAGAATTTTGACCAACTGCCATTTTTCATGGTCGCGTTCATAGATAGTCCTGCCGGTTACCGTGCCTAACCGACCGGTTCGGTATCGGGTCATTACTTCTTCAAGTTGTTTTATGTATTCTTTAGCGCTCATGGGCGGCACATCACGACCGTCCAATAATGCATGCACGATGCAATCGAGTTGGTATTTATGCGCAAGTTGTATCAGGGCAAAGGCATGGTTAATATGGCTATGCACTATTCCATCCGATAACAACCCGAATAAATGAACTGTTGCACCACGTTTCTTGGCGGAGTTCATAGCTTTCGGGATTAATTTTCGGCCGTCGAAGAATGCTTGGGAAGCAATGGACCTGGTAATCGTGCTTGATGCTTGAGGCACTATCCGACCTGCACCAATGTTCTGATGACCCACTTCGCTGTTACCCATATGACCCGGGGGTAGGTCGATTGATTTACCGGATGCCACTAGAGATGTGCTCGGGAAGTGTTTTAAAAGATTATCGAACACTGGCGTATTACCTAGGGCGATTGCATTACCTTTCGTGTTCTGGCTCAGACCCCAGCCATCCAGGATCACAAGCAACATGCCGGTAGTGTCTCGACTCAAAGTCTAACGCTCCTTTTATTCTCAGTGTTAATACATCCTAAATAGGGATTATTGATACTAAACATAATGCAATTAAAACGGTTGAGAGTACTGATAAAAAATTTACCATGTCATTAGAGATTAACTTATGCCGTTGTAAGGTAGCGCCCAGGAGGCTATCGATATGACAACCTAGAAATCCGAATAGGATTGGAATCATTAAAGTAGCAGCGGTCATGGGCATCTGTTCAAGGTTTGTAATCGGAATTATTCTATTATTATATTCTGAAATCAGTATCCAGCCAAGCATTGCCGGTATAAACGCACCTGCTAACCCGGAGAACTCGCCAAGTATGGAAACACCGCCGTCCGTCCCGGGGCGAACACGGGTGCGTAAATTAGTAATGAGATATGTTTTATTAGATAATACCCCTATCTCATTAGCAAACGAATCCGAGGCGGCTTCGCTGATGCTGATTATGAATAACAACCCAGTCACCGGGTCGCCTAACCAATATCTTAATATAGGTATTAATGCAGGGATTAACCCGTTTGCAAGTACATTTTTAGCGTTGCGTTCACCATGCTTACCTTGGGCTACACCATATTCCAGTTTGTAACTAAAATCCAATTTCGTGACAAAAAATGTGACCATTAAAAAACCGATCAATGTTATTAACCAGTAGATATTCCCAAATATCGAAATCACAATTCCAATTATAAAAGAAGCTATTGAGCCACCTGCATCTAATATTTTACGCAAATACGCAAAAATACCCAGTAATATACATAGGGTAACAGAAATTGAAAGTTCCAGGGTAGTATGCTCCGGAATTATTTGGAATATTGCATCAATTAGATTCATTTCAAGACGATATTCCGATTATTTGTTAAGTATATTACTATCAAATTTACATCGAATAAATCAGTTAAATTTAATAATAAAATAAATTAATATCGAAAAATCCGATTTTCAGTGCGGAGATTTAAATTTTGATTTCCATGAATCATAAAAAGGATATCTCTACCACAGAAAGATGCCTGGTTACAACTGAACAGCCCCAGAATGTAAAAGGACCCAACCTCCAACACACGGCTGCTGCAGAAACCAAAAAAGCATTGTTTAGTTGGGAATTGGCCGTAGCTCAGCTACCCTACGAGTCATCAAAGATCCTGCGGATTCGCTCACATGCTCATATATATCTTGCATACCTTCTTATCCTCGCCGCAGTGGTTGGGTTTATTCTTTCAATCATAATAATTATTTTACCCCACCAGGTCTCGGGTTTAAAACGCACCGTATTTGGTTTGAGGCTTGAGGTGTTTTATTCAATTGCAATATTTATAGTGATCCTCTCTTGTTTAATTCTTTGGTCCGTGAATCACGCTTTAAAGAAAATTAGTTTCCCGTGGGTTGTGGTGGGATCCGGCTTTACGCTTATTATTGCGGGCATGGGCGCATATGTGTTGAATATTCATTCGATAAATGCATTTATTTTAAATTTCTCAATTATAATTTTGATCATTTTAGAATCAATATTCGGTGCAATTACCTTAATCCTCACACTGTCATCGCGCTATATTTTCGAGTCGGAATTACGACTTTAACTTTTTCAGGATTTTCTCTTTTAACCCACCCGACTTCTTTTCCTCTTCTTCCAACCTTTTTAATAACTCACGAATTTTTTTATTGGTCTTTTTTGGTGTTTTGATAACCACCTTTACATATTGGTCACCCTTGCCCGCACTATTAAATCTAGCCAAACCTTTATTCTGCAACCTGAAAACCGTATGGGTCTGAGTACCTGAGGGGATGCTCATATTTGCAGAACCCTCTAGTGTTGGTACCTTAATTTTGGCTCCCAGAACTGCCTGCGAGTATGTGATCGGTATCTCACATAACAGGTCCTCACCTCGTCGTTCAAAAAAGTCGTGATCTTGGACAAATATTATTACATATAGATTCCCTGGCGGTCCGCCGCGGATACCATCGTGACCCTTTCTCCTGATGCGAAGGTGTGAACCTGTGTCAACCCCGGGCGGAATCTTGATTGAGATCCTATTAATTTTTCGAACCCGTCCTTCGCCGCTGCATTTTTTACATGGGTTTTTTATTATCTTCCCTTCTCCTTGGCATTTAGTGCATGTGGTTACACTAATGAATTGTGTAAACCCCATCTGTCGTACTTGTTTTTGTTGCCCGGAACCATCACAAACCGGGCAGGTGATTGCTTCCGAGCCGGCTGCCGCACCGGTCCCATGGCACTCGGGGCACTCTTCGAGACGCGGGACTGCAATTTCGTTTTCGATGCCGGAGGCGGCGTCTTCCAAGGTGATCTCGAATTGATATTTAATATCCTCACCGTGTCTCGCACCAGATCTATCTCTTTCACCGAAATCACCGAAAATATTGATCCCGCCGCCTCTACCTCCACGACGGTCATTGCCGCTCATGAACATCTCAAAGATATCATCCAGACCACCAAAATCGCGTTTGAATACACGAAATGCATCGTTGAGATCGAAGTTGAAACCATAGCCGCCAAAGCCTGCCTCCGGACCCAGATGACCAAATTGGTCGTATTGTGCACGTTTTTCGGGGTCGGTCAGCACTTCATAAGCT
>CBFDAW010000351.1:0-4400 GCA_965602865.1 uncultured Thermoplasmata archaeon | reverse complement strand
TCATATTTTACACATCAATTGGGATAATAGTGGTGATCATATTATTAACCACACTATTCATTACTGGAACAGAAATCGGTAAGTATGGTTTTTTTGGTGGAGTGGTACCTTTATATACGAAAACAAGAAAAAAAAGGTTAGATAAAAATTATGGTTATAAAAAAGGTCTAGTCATGGGTTGTATCTTGAGTAACCCTGGGGAGAGTTATAATGTAATAAAAAGAACCTTAAATTTAAATAATGGATCTCTAGCTTATTATCTAAAGATTTTAGAACGTGATAGGGTGATCAAATCAGAACGCGATGGTATGTACAAACGATTCTATCCCACTAAAGTAAATATTACGAAAGACAAATTTGAATTATCAAATTTACAGAAAGATATTTACAAAACGATTAAAGAAAACCTGGGAATTACTCAAAAAGAGATTTCCTCTAGTTTGGGTATTGCCCATCAAACTATTAATTATCATATTCAATTGATGAGAGATGCAAGAATTATTAGGCTAGATAGAGAAGGTAAAAAAACAAAGTGTTTTATTATTGAAGAAATTTCCTAAATAGTTTTTCAAACCGCGCTGAGGACGGCGAGCAGGGGGACGGGTGTCTGAGTGGTGCGAAGCACCCGAGGCAATCCCGAAGGGGTGAGCGTAGCGAACATGTGCCTCTATAGCACCTCTTTTCCGTTAACGCTTTTGCATGGAGAAATTTGTTTTAAAATCGATAATGGAAAAGGGTTACACCGCAGGCACGGAACGGGTTTTGGGGAATACGAAGTAATGGTGGCGTAATACGCCGACGCCGAAACTTTACGAAGTTTCGGTGGCATAATTCTACAGTAAAACAACTTTGTCAGTGGACATGGCAAAGTCATGGCCACCAAGTAGCGAACCGGTCGAATTAAACATTAATTCATAGTCTGGTGAGCGGCGTATCTCCTAATACCCATTGTCCACCGCAGGCTGACGAGGGGATCGGCAACTTATTAGATATTAATCAATAATGATTACATCACGTTCTTTTTTTGTTACTTTTTTTCTTGAGAAAATAATTAAATAGGAAGTGGAATAATCTCTGGGAAACTTTTTTATCATCTTTAGTAGCATGGGGAATGTTTATGGGTGAGATACTATTAACCCTGATTTTGTATTTCATATTTAATGATCGGAAAAAAATTTAGGTATCCTAACAATAATAACCCAGCCTGGTATCGATTAATCTACAATTAATCAAGGTATCTGTCAATCAATAATTAATGTTTTTTTTACATTTGTTCCCTTTTAATAGTAAAATCATTAAATAATGAGGTGTATACCCCTCTTTGCCGGCTATATGGTGGTATATTGAGATTATTATCATTTGATACCAGACCAATATTTTTAGTCCGCCAAGGGAGGTTACATGCCAGCAGGAATTAAAATTGGCATTACCGGTTTACCTGGGGCAGGTAAAACTCACGCATTACGTCGAGTTATAGAGATGTTAGAACAGGATAACAAAATAATCGGCGGGATGTTAACAGAACCCATCTATGAAGATAACGATAGACAAGGGTTTAAAATCCTCGATTGGATGACCAAAGAAGAGGGGATTCTTGCACACGTTAATATCGATTCCAAAATCGTTGTGGGTAAATATGGTGTTGATATCGATGTTCTAGAAGAAATTGGTGTGAAGGCAATAATTCGTGCCAGTGAGAAAGCAGAACTTATTATTATTGATGAAGTAGGTAAAATGGAAGTAGAAAGTATAAGATTTATCGAAGCGGTTCGAAATTCTATGGAAACAAATAAACCACTGATTCTCACATTACATAAGAAATCACGCAATCCATTGCTCCAAGATATACGCCGTCGCGATGATGTACGAATTTTAGAAGTAACACCAATCAATCGAAATTTATTACCTTATAAGATAATTAAACTATTGAAGGGTGAACTTTTATAATTTTTGATCTCATATAGTTTAACCAGGGTGGTTTACGATTAATATTATAAACGATTTTGGAGGTTTAATCCATTAATAACAATAAAGGGCCGGATTTGAATTTAATTACCGAGGGTGTTACAAAAGTTTGGGTAACAAAAATAAAAGAACCCCACAAACAGGCAGGGCCAAGTACCGCTAAAATGCCGGTATTCTATAATCCCGTCATGGAATTCAGCCGAGACTTGTCGATACTTGTGATTGAACGGTTTTTACAGGAAAAAAAGAACATGCTCAGTACTACGGGGAAAGTGAAACTACTCGATGGTTTAGCGGGTTCTGGTATCCGTGGTGTGCGAATTGCTAATGAAGTGGAACTTGCACGAAAAACCAACATCACCATCACAATCAATGATATAAATCCATTGGCATATAAGCTTATTTTAAAAAATATTAAATCAACTGATTTAAAAAATGCCCTGGCTACCAATAAAGACTTGAATTCTTTACTTTCAAAAAATAGGTTCGATTATATTGATATCGATCCTTTTGGGTCACCCATCAAATTCATCGATGCGAGTGCTAGGATGCTGCGACATAATGGCATCTTGGCAGTTACGGCAACGGACACTGCACCATTATTTGGAAGATATCCGAAAACATGCCTGCGTAGATACGATGCTATTTCCGCTCGAACCGGGTTTAGTCATGAATTAGGCTTACGAATTCTACTTGGTTGCTGTGTACGCACGGCTGCACGGTACAATCTGGCTTTAAAACCATTATTGGTCCATGCTACTGACTATTACTATCGAATTTATTTTCGAGGAATTAAGAGTCGACGTGTTGCAGATTGCGGTCTAGATGAACTTGGCTATGTTATGCAACCAAAAAACAGTAACGAATTTAAAATAATTAACAGAAATGATTCATTTTCTAAACCGCATTTATTTGCGAACTTAGATCCGGAGTTTGATCAAAGTAAAGGGTTAAAATTTGCTGGACCGTTATGGATTGGCAAGCTGTATGATACTAAATTCGTATCAGATCTTACAATAGGTTCACATAAATTCAATACAAAGACGCAGGTAAACAAAATGCTTATGCTCTGGCGCGAGGAAGCTGAAGCGCCGTTAGGGTTTTATGATGCTAACCTATTAGCCTCCGAGCTTAGGCTATCTTCACCTCCATTATCAAAGATAATAAATGCCATATCTGAGCACGGTTACCAAGCTATGCGAACGCATTTTAACCCTAATGGATTTAAAACCAATGCGGGGTTCAAAGATATTGTACAGGTGCTAAAAAAATTATGATCACACAATAATTTATACATGTCTAAACCTCTAACGTTCTTTAACTGGCAATGCGTAGGAATTCCCAATCTCTTATCTCGTTTTCAATCCCGCACGAACATCTTATATATCTATTGATAGGTTTGCCACAGTTTATACATCGCTCTTTTCCATAAGAGGTCTGGGCTTTACAGCTCGGGCACGTCACAATGTAACCTTCCGAGATTCTACACCATGTGAAGATCTTTTTATTACCACAATTCTTACATTGGCGATTTTCGATTACGATCTTAGCACCACAAATCGGGCATTTTTTTGGTATTTTTGGTTTGGACTGCACGGTTTTTCGAACTTTAGGAAAAAAACCTACATATCTGCTCAAGGTCTTAGTTTCTGATCCAAGCTTCTTGGCGGGGGATAGTAACGAGTCAACACCCCAATCAAAATTCATCTGTGGGTGCCAGAGGATATAAACTACTATGAAAATTAACACAATCTCCGATGCCAGATACGGTTCGGGACCCCAGACTTTTACGCTCCAATTAAACCAATACATAATCGAAAGGTTAGAGACGAACCAAAATAGGAAAACCATTAATGACCATAGTCCGAGCGGGATATAAGCTGCTTCGTGCTGAAGCTCCATACCACTTGGTCGTTCGGTTACGCCGCTAATATCGTCACGAATTGCCTTAATATGTAGTATTAATAAAATATCAATACCAAGTGTTCCAAGTTCTAGAAAAAATCCAATTGCGAAAAATAATGGATGAGATGTGAATTTTATATCTAGAAAACAAAGAACTGCCAAAAAGTTCAAAAAGAAAATGCCCATAAGCCAGAACATGTAATTCCAAACATCTGGGAAAGTTAGGCGGATGAAATATAAGGTAAATGCTCCGACGATGAACCACAGAAATAGATAGGGATAGCCCGGTAAAGTACTCAAAAATAATGCAATGATGAAAAAACTTAACACACCGATAAGCAACTGGAGCCGAATATTTTTTAAGGATTCGAATAATGAATTTAAATAATAATGCATTACTATCAACACTGTAATAGTTAGTTCAGCCATTAAAATTTTCGGTATAGGATCGTATTTAAATTCAGATAATTAATTAATAATTGAGGCTGACCAAGAATACCAAAATTTACCAAAATAGTCATAATCTCAAC
>CBFDAW010000350.1:0-4411 GCA_965602865.1 uncultured Thermoplasmata archaeon | reverse complement strand
ATCATGGAATACGCTAATTATTGTTACTTTTTTCTCTCGATTCAAACGAGAGATAATATTAAGGATCTCATATTGAAAACTCATATCAAGATGTGTAGTTGGTTCATCAAGCAACAGGTATTTGGGTTCTTGAGTTAATGCCCGGGCAACGATCACTCGTTGCTTTTCACCACCGCTTAATTGTTTTATATATTTATCTTTAAACTCCCAGCACTTGGTTTGAATCATGGCTGCTTTGGCGAGTTTACGATCGAGGTTACCTTCTAATTGAAAACGTGATAAGTATGGTAGCCTACCCATTAATACTATATCCAATGCTGTGAACTCGAACTCGAATATTGACTCCTGGGGGACCACTGCGATAAGCTTGGCTAAATCATGCTGAGAAATTGTTTCTAAAACCAAACCATCAATGGAGATACCACCTCTTTGAAGTTTAAGTACTTTGCATAGGAGATTTAGCAAAGTGGATTTTCCACAGCCATTGGGACCAACTATGCCTAAAAACTCCCCGGTCTTGATCTTAAGGTTAATATTTTTTAGGACATTTTGGTTTTTTTCATAATTGAAATAAACATTAGTAATACTTAGCATAAAGTTCACTTTTTAACTATTAATAAATAAAGAAAAAATGGCGCACCAAATAATGCAGTGACAATCCCTACGGGGAGAATAGTAATAAGCCTGGGGGTGCCGGTCAATAATTCAATCAGAAGAGAGAAATTCAGAGATAGTGTATTAGCCCAGATTAAAAAGATACCGCCGAATAATGCCGAAGCGGGAAGTAATATACGATGATCAGGGCCTACGACTTTGCGCATTATATGCGGAATAATCAACCCCACAAAGCCGATTATACCCGTAAAAGCAACGGAAATTGCGGTAATGAGCGCTGCTGCGCCTAATAAAATCAATTTACTTCGGTCCACATTCACACCTAATTGTTTTGCAGTAGCTTCACCCAATGAAAATGCATTTAAATCACGGGAGAATATTAATAATATTATTACACCTAGAATGATCAATGGAAGTGAGATATCAACCTTATACCACTGGATATTATCTAATGAGCCCAACATCCAAAACAGAACACTTCTTGGATCACCTACATGGATATAGGTTAAAAACAAGGTGATCGCCGAAAAGAACGAAGAAAGTGCGATACCCACTAATAACATGGTAGTAACAGATATTTTACCGCCTGATTTGGATAATACGTATACTAAGAATATGGTTCCAACCGCACCGAAAAATGAAAAAATTGGAAGGACATATTGTGTTGAAATATTGTGTAAATAATTATGCTGAATTATTACGCCTAAAATTGCTCCGAATGCGCCGCCTGAGGATACGCCAATAATAAATGGATCCGCCAACGGATTTCGAAATAATCCTTGCATGGTTGCACCTGCACTTGTTAAAGCAACCCCTACTATTATCGCCATAAGCATTCCCGGAAGGCGCACATCTAATACTATAATATCCCAGTTTTTTTCAAAAGTTAACCCGAGATTGAAAATGCGATTTAATAATATTTTAAATACAACCTCAGGTGGTATCGATACTTTGCCGATAGTTAAACTTAGTATTCCTGAAGTGATTAAAAAGATGGTTAAAATAATTATTATTGTTGACCACTTCAGTAGTCTATGACCACGCATATGCACTCCTATGAAACAATATACTCTGAAAATAGTTCCAGGCCGTCAACTAACCTAGGTCCGGGGCGATCTACTAAATCCGCGGTGACATCGAATACCTTATTATTTTTTACTGCATTTATTCCTTTCAATGCATCATTATCAAATATTTCCTTACGAGTTGGAGTAGGCCAGGTGTCGTCCTGGGATGTAAAAATCATATCCGGGTTTAAATCTATCATATGTTCAATCGAGATTTGAATCGACTTACCGGAGTCATCAATAACTGCGGGAATACCACCAGATATCTGTATTAAATCACCCGAGAATGTAGATGAGGTATGTACCCAGGGACTGCTGGCGCCATCGTAGTAACAAACATGTAAGATTTTAGGATGTAATGAATCAGAAATAACTTCAGCGCGGGTTTTTACATTATCTATTCGATTCTTCAAATCATTTACCACGCTTTGGGCATTTGAAGCTTTATCACTAATATTCCCAATAAGTTCAATATTATTAAGAACATCCTGTAATTGTAATGGGTAAAGTCTAAATACATTCAGTCCGAAGAATATCATTTTTTCATAGTTTTTCTCAGAAAGATCAAGTGTTTTATCCATAAGTATGATATCAGGGTCTTTCACCAAGATTGCTTCAATATCAATCCCTTCATATGTTGCAACTATGTCAATATCCTGGCATTTAGTAGGATAGTTCGATGCACTATCAATGCCAACTATGTAATCCCCCAAATCCAATTCAAATAAGATTTCTGTTATGCTGGGTGCTAATGAGATAATTTTATTCAATTTCTTTGGTACTTTTACCTTAGAACCCAAGTCATCAATACAATAATTGAAATCACTGACCGAATCGGTCAGCGTAATGGTAATTGTTACCTTATTAGAATCTATACTAGTTACAATAATTTCAAGATCATTTTCACCATCATAATCGGTATCTACTTGCACAGTTTTATTTAAATCTACCATAATGGTTATATTATCAGTTTCAATAACAATAAGTTCTTTATGTTCAATGATGTTTTTAACAGTAATACTGTGGGCTACATCTTTGATTATTATAGTTTTGGTTTCGTTTAAAATCAAAGTTTCTGTAATTTCTGCTATCTTTTCTTCGGTATTGTTTTTATCAGGACCTATGCATCCAGTCAGGAAAATAGCTGATAGAACTAACAGAATCAATATTAAAATGCCAAATAACTTTTTCGTAATCATAGAATCCCCCTGCATAAGTGTGCTTGACTTTCTTCAAGTGCACTTTAGTAAATGTGCCTTATATGTCGTTTAATATTTAAAGCTTTGCGGTAATAAAGAAAAGGTCTGGAATTATTTTGTAAATTATCCTGACCCTATAGATTTATCGCCAGCGAAAATTGCCTTACTCCCAAGTTCCTCTTCTATTCTTAGCAATTGGTTATATTTCGCGGTCCTGTCGCTTCGGGCAGGGGCACCTGATTTAATCTGACCCGCATGTATACCAACTACCAAGTCAGCAATAAAGCTATCTTCTGTCTCACCAGATCGATGAGAAACCATTACTTTATAATCATTATCATAGGCAAGTTTGCAGGCATTCCATGCCTCAGTCACCGACCCAATTTGGTTTACTTTGAGTAAAAGACAATTACACGCTCCGAAATTGATTCCTTTTTGTAGCCGATCTATATTAGTTACAAATAGATCATCACCTACAATCTGGATTTTATTTCCCAGTTTTTTTGTTAAATTCACAAATCCCTCCCAGTCATCTTCCTCAAAAGGATCTTCAATTGAAATGAGGGGATATTTTGACACTAAATCAATATAAAAATCAACAAGCTTGTCGGACGTGTACTGTTTACCGTTTATAGTATATTTTTTCTTTTTTTTATTAAAGAATTCACTTGCGGCACAATCCAAACCCAACTTAATTTTACCGGCGTATCCCAATTCCTCTATAGCCTTAATAATAAAATTTAAAGGTTCCGATGGTTCTGAAAATGGTGCGGCAAAACCACCCTCGTCACCGACATTTATACTTGACGCTCCATGTCGTTGTTTTAATAATTTTTTTAATTCAAAATAAATTTCCGAGCCCATGCGGATACTCTCTTTGAACGATTTTGCACCTATTGGTAAAATCATGTGCTCCTGAATATCCAAATTATTATCCGCATGTCTACCACCATTTATTACATTCATGGATGGAACAGGTAAAAGATTTGATTTATTATTAGTAAATTTCCCTATATATACATATAATGGGACATTCATTGCAGCTGCGGCAGCACCTGCTATTGCCATTGAACAACTTAAAATCGCATTTGCCCCTAATCTTACCTTACGTATAGTACCATCTAATTTACACATTAATAAATCAAGTTCTTTTTGATCGCGGACATCCTTGCCTATTAATTTTGGCCCTATGATTTTATTAACATTTTGCACAGCTTTTTCCACACCCATACCATGGAACGCAGGTCCACCATCACGTAGTTCAAGAACTTCATAAGAACCCACTGAAGCACCCGATGGAACTGCCGCACGACCAATAACTTTTTTCAATATTATATCCGTTTCTACAGTCGGATTGCCTCGTGAATCAAGAATCAACCTTGATTTTACTTTTTTTATTTTATACATTAAGAATCCTACCGAGTCTCATTATTATTCTCTACTATAAAAAAATTTTTAGAAAATTATATATTGATAACCCTAAAGTCCCAATCTTTCGGTAATAGGTATTTCTAGCAGATCAATCACCTT
>CBFDAW010000349.1:0-4419 GCA_965602865.1 uncultured Thermoplasmata archaeon | reverse complement strand
GTTGTATCGATACTAAATTGATGTCTACCTAGTGATAATGAATCATCACGACCAAACATGGTCCCATCAACAAAGAACTCTGTATACACCACATCCTGGGCAGGATTTGGTCGAACCGTAAAAGTATATATCCCTGAAATTGCTACGCTTGGGTCGTCAATAGCATTTGAAACTAAGTTCCAATTGTCAATAGTATAACTCCTCGTCAGCGATTTCTCGCCATATGCATTATATGCAATTGCTCTGAATTGATGTTTACCATCCTTGAACTGGGTTGTATCCAATGAATAATCATAAATTCCTGTGCCTACCTCGGTCATATCTCCTATCCATGAACCATCAACATAAAATTTCACACCGTCAGCGGAACTAGCTTGTGCCGTAAATTCTACATCAGCCCCCGCTAATGGTTGCGGCTCGGATGGCTTTAAGTAAAATGACGAGATAACTGGCGGTGTGCCGGTTCCTACATTTGAAACTTGAATATCTATGTACCGTCGAACGGCAATGCCGTCATCATCCAAGGCGATGATCGTTACTGTCTTTGGACCATTGTTAAGAGAAGTGGTGTCCCAAGCAGATGACCAGATATCACTTGAAGGCTCTTTGATCAATGAAATCCAACTGATCTCGCCACTAACTTGGAAACCGCACCATTTCACACCATTGGCATTCTCATCCACCGCCATGATCTTGAAATCATATGTATTTCTGGATACAATGCCACCGTCTCGAGGTGAAATTAATTTAATTGCCGGACCGCCTAATTGCATATATGAATAACCCATGGCGAGAAAGATATTATTGTTTTTATCTATTAAAGTCGCATTTGTGTTTCCATTGTATTCCCACCAATAATTGGGGTAGTCGCCCCCGTTACCATCGTAATATTGAATCTGCATGCCAATGAACGCATTTGATGACAAATATAAATCCTCGGTTTGGAACCCGTCCATAGCTGCACTGTAGTTTAACTTAAATTCGAACTCATATCTGCTGGGTGAAAGATAATAGTTCACTTCACCGCTCTGGTTCTCATTCGAAGGGTCTTCAGTGTCTTCTACCCAATTAGCAATGCCCCCTGCCGCCGTGAATTTTCTATCTGTAAAACTCTCAGCACTGGATACCGTTAAAAGATTCTCTTTATTTTTATCCATAATAAAATCTCTTTCTGGAGATGGTAATGAGGTATAGTTTTGTTCGAAATGAATCAGAATTCGATCATTTTGTGATGATTTGGAATCATACACAACCACACCGATATAGATAAAAGTATTATCGGGGTCCTCTATAAGATAAATCTTTACATTCAATTTCGATCCGTTAAAATTGGTGAAAACCATTTCACGCTCGTATGAATCCGCCCAGGAAAAATCGCTTGATATGTCACCATCTATCTTGGGTATACCATTGATCGCATAAGTAGAATACATGGTAAGGTCCGAGCGTTTGACACCTAGTCTTAAATCACCCCAGTCATTTGCATCGGAAATATTACCATTGGTCCAAGACCAGTAATAATCGGTATACGCAATACCCTGACCCTGGAGCCGGGCATGGATAATAATGCCTAACTCATCAGATGGACCTACATTAAGATCAGACGCTAAAGAGCTGTCGTCTTTTGAATTCAATGGTATTTTGAATTCGTATTTTAACTGGGTTGAAACTATATCGCCATCAACTTCTGCTTCAAAATTGGTGCTTGCATCACCATCAGAACCCCAGGCGCTCCCATTCCAATTAAAATCAGTTAATTCTGTTATAGTATCCTTCTTGCATTTTACTCCATTTTCATTTGGTGCCGACGATGTTCCCGTGAGCTTATCATCATGGTTACCATCGTAATTAGGATCGGAATCACCCTCATCGAAAAATATTTCCACAAAGTTTTGATTGTTACCACTATTTTCGTATACATAAGAAATACTTATGTAGAGATGCTCTGCGTCATTCATTAAAAAGACAGTTGCATTAATCTCCTTAGAACCGTTCCAATTAATCATTCTAATAACACGAACATATGCTTGACCCCACTCAGAATTTCCACCGCCGGCAGGTGTGTTAAAAAATCCGTCGATAACTGGTCGCGTGGGACCCTCAATATAATATGAATACAGTTGTCCACTCTCTCCTATATCCTCGGCTAGGTGCGCAGAAACTGGTTCCGGCAACATTAAACATAGTCCGACAAACGCTATTATCAAAAATGCCGATACAGATTTCATACTTCCCATATAATTATCATTAACCGATCTCATTTTTTTATTCCTCCAAAAATTCAATTTTTATTTATTTTTGTACTCTATTTCAGAATCTCTTCCTTTTCCAAATTACTAAAGTAAGTCCAATTAAAATTGCTATTACTATACCTACCAAAGATATATCTGGAATTGGTGAAGAAGTTGAGTCATCCTTTACAGATGCTTGTTCAATCACTAGCTCATGCTCTGAAAATTCCGGAACATAGACGAGTGCATGATAACCACCTGCGTGCTCCTCGAGCCAATACTTACCTTTATCACCAGAGGAGTCAATTACTTCTTCCATACCTGAAGCTTTTTTAAGACTCTCACCGTCTAATTTCACTCGTAGTTGATCCTTTTTTGAATTACCCATTGAATCCTTATCAATACCAATAGCTACTACTTTACCTTTATGTTCTTCACTCGAAACTATGATTTTCAATCTATTGCGCTCCATGGATTTTAATTTCATTTCTACTTTGCCTTCATAGTTAAATTTCTGAGCTAGACTTTTGCCTTTAGATGTTACAATATCAAGCTCAGAATCTATTGAACCATTCATAACGGATTTTGTATATTTATAACGGTATTCGCTCCCGCCATAACCGTTAGCTGGCACGGACATGAACTTTAAATGGCCTGTTTCACCGATAGCAACTTCTATGGAAGAGCCATTAATTGAGATCTTTACACCACCCAATCGTAAATAGGCTCTGATAGAAATACCAACTATTGTATAGGTACCATTGGAATTTTTTTCTAAGGATAATCCAGGTGCAAGTTTCAATACAAGTTTAACATCAGCATTATCCTTTGGTGCCGTTATTTGGATCGCTCCTGTAGGATTATTATGACAAATTATCTGGCTATTTGTCCCGTTCATCATGAATATTGCACCTGCTGTTTTAGGCTCAGCAGAAGGTTCAAAATCTTCAATAACTAGAGAAGATATTATTAATATATCTCCGTCGGTTTTCAAAGTATAATTGGATAATGCTCCATTTGCATAATTGAAAGCAATAAAACGACCATCTACTATACCATTTTCGGTACTGAATACTCCGAACATGTTTGCATTCTCAGCTTTCTCGGTGCAGCTATTTACCATTTGTTTGTCATCCATTTGACCATCAGAAGTACCCTCTTTATTTGTGCCGGAATCATCGGCATCCGACATTCCGCTTCCCAATGCCATAGCTGGCAGGAGCATAATAGCTCCAATCAAAAATAAACTCACAATACATCTTATAGCAATTTTCATTCCTTTTGACATACTTATCACCTACATTTTCTGTTGCTAACTAATTTGTAGGTTAGTATATAAGCCGTTTATGGTGCAATCCTTTAATTATGGTGCAATCCTCTAACAATCACGAGTTTTAAAAAGTACTGGGTACCTTACTTTTATTGGGGCTTTGATATATTTATCTATAAATAAAGAAAAATATTATGAAAAAATAATAGATCTTTTAAAGAATATAATCTTGAATCTCTTAAAGAACTCAATACAATTATAAATAAAATCAGACCAGAACCAACTAGTCATTTAGACGATTGCACCAATTCTTATTTATATTAGACGAATACATAGAATATAATATTCACACTTGGAGCTGAAAAAAATGCAAATAAAAAAATGTAGGAAAATAAATGGTTTTTTATTGTATATTATATTTTTAAACCTATTTTTCCTTTCATTTAATACTAATCTAGGGCAAGATATCACTAATCCAGATTCTAATACATATAACAATTTTAAGTTAAACTTATCAAATGATGAGAATCATTATAATATTAGCACATCAAATTTAACTATATCAATTTCAAGATCTACTGGTCAAATACGATATTTCCCCGTAGACAATGAACATAATATAGATTTCATTATTTCAATAGACAGATTAGAAATATTCAGTTCAAAAATGGTAGGAGACACTCTCCCTGAGCCAATATATATTGGTGATCTTAACAATCAGGAATGGTATTTTATTGAGAATTTGGATAGAAGTGATATGGATTTTGAGGTTAATTCTATTTTAATTATGTATTCCACTCTTGATCTGGAAAAATCTAATACAGATGGTGGGTCCACAGACGGTGATAAAAAACCTAACGGCGGTTCGGGAGGTTCACAGCCAAATAATAATCAACCGCCAACCGGTGACAACAATGG
>CBFDAW010000348.1:0-4420 GCA_965602865.1 uncultured Thermoplasmata archaeon | reverse complement strand
ATTAATTTTAGCAGGTGGAACTGAAGTGGATCACACGGAGGGGGGGAGAATATTAAAGAAAGTATTAAAAAAGGCAGTAGGGAATCCAGCCATTCATGTTCTACAATCACCACCCGATATTACGATCAATGCACTTCAACGTAGTGCGTCAGTAGTGGTTCAGAAATCGCTTCGGGAGGGCTTTGGATTGGTGGTCACCGAGGCGATGTGGAAAGGTAAACCGGTCATTGGTGGAAATGTAGGCGGTATCAGAAGACAAATCATACACGGAGAAAACGGTTTCCTGGTTGAGACCGTGGATGGGACTGCGTTACGGATTCAGCAGTTATTGAGTAACCCGATGTTAGCAAAAATAATGGGCAACGAGGCTAGACAATCCGTGTTGACCAACTATTTGGTGCCCGCACTAGTTCGAAATTGGCTTTTACTGTTCCTATCTTGTAAATACCCGGGTAAAAAAGGCGTGATTCGGTTGTAGATATATTTGATGCTGTATTGTTGGGATGTGCGATTAAATATAATCGACCACTCTGATATTATGACGATTTAACAGAACGTAAAACCTCAATTAATTAATCTTGTCCTAATTAAAGCTCGTAATGGAATGCCATTCAAGTCATTTAGTTCTGTCTTATTTACGAGTACGACACACAAAATAGGTTTACTACCGTTTTCCTCCACTGCTTTTATTGCGCCTAATAGAGTCTCGCCCGTTCCCATTACATCATCCACGACCACAACATTTTTTTCATCTAAGCCTGCAAAATTCGAGCTAAATACCCCTTCAGCATGTTTACTGGCATGAGGGCGATAGAGTATCAATTCCTTTTCAAGATTATTTGCAATAAAACTGGCAAATGGTATTCCATTCAATCCGATTCCAATGATTGTTGAGATTTCCAAGTCGCGATTGGTTAATTCTTCGATTATTATATCCGTCATGATTAATGAGATTAATTCAATCCTATAAGGGTATACACCAATAGATCGCCAACCAATTTTAACATCGCCAGGTGGTTTTTCAGTTTTTACTTTGCGTGTCAATAACCAATCAATTGTAGGTAATGATAAATGTAAATCATTACTGATTTCTTTATTAGTCAAACCCTTGGATTTTAATACCTGTGCTTTTTTCATTAATTTTTCAACACTTGTCATGTTTTCACATCTCGATCAATAAAATTTATCCTTAAATAATGTTTAAATTTATTTAGTTTATGGCTTAAACGCACTAATTTTCCTCGTTGGGCTCGAAATTAGACTGGGTGAATTATGAGATTAGTTATATAACTCTTTCATATATGAATAATAATTCCTAGCCAACATAAATAAATCTAATGAGGTTTAAACCTTCTCTTAGATCCAGAATTCCTCTTTGGTTTGACGGTTACATAAAAAGATGTTTTAAATATAAGTTTTTATATATAGTTTGCTCTGCTTGGTTGGGAGAAATAGTGCGAGAAAACCTAGAGAATGAATTTTATTAGAGTCTTTTTGAAAATGTCAAAATAAATAAAAAAACATCCTGGTGTAATTATGTTCGTAAGATTTGGTCCCGCGGGTATACCTCTTTCATGTAAAGGTCGAACATTTAAAGATGGTTTAGAGGATATTTATGCATTAGAACTGAACGCTATGGAGATCCAATTAGTTCGAGGAGTTGGACAAAAGATCGAAAATGCAGAAGAGATCTGTGCACTGGCAGAAGAATTAGACATTCAACTTTCGGTACATACTCCATATTATATGGATTTAATTGGCAGCGCCGAAGGAATTGAACGGTCTATTGAAAATATCAAATGGGCAGGCATCCTAGCCGATCAACTAGGCGCTGAGGTTATAAATACACATATTGGGTTATACTCTAATAAATCAAAGAAGGAAGTAATGGACACTGTGGTTAAAAATATCAGATACTTACGAAATTGGTTTAAAAAACAAAATCTTAAACCTAAATTGGGTCTTGAGACCAGTGGTAAACAAAAAGTATTTGGTTCATTGGATGAAATTTTGAGTGTATGCAAACGCGTTTCGGGAACAATCCCGGTACTGAATTTTGCGCACATTCATGCATATGAAGGTGGTACACTTAAAAAGAAAGATAATTTCCAGGAGATATTTGATAAAACCGAAAAGATTCTGAAGACTAGAAAATTTTATTCACATTTCTCAGGTATTGAGCATGATAGTGGTAATAAGAAACGGTGTACACCAATTAAAAAAGGTGATATGCGTTTTGATCCATTAGCTGATTGCATATTAGATAATGAGAATTATGAATTAACCATAATCTCAGGCTCGCCGTTATTAGAGCACGATGCCATGTATATGAAGGTGATTCTTGACCGTGTACAACAAAAACGTGAAACAAAGGCAAAAAAAATCAAGAACTGATAAATAATGCTCTTCGCCAGACTAAGATGGAATTGAAAAAGTTTTGATTTAATAAAGGATAGAGATTCTTATTATCAAAACATTTATTAGTCACCAAGATACTTATAGAAGAATAACTTAGGGAAATTATGAAAATTTAAAATGTGATATCATGGGTAAGGCTTTAACAGGTGTTATTGCATTAATTATTGTTGCGGCGATTATAGGCGGTGCCGTGGGGTACTACGTCTATTATTTTGATACCGAGGAAGGAGGAAAGAAAACGCCACCACCACCAGTAAATAAGCCGCCTATTGCTGTTTTTAAATGTTTGAACGGCACCACCGGCAGGGTTAATGATATCTTATGGTTTGATGCGAACGGTTCAGATGATCCCGATGGAAACATCGTTCGCTTTGTATGGGATTTTGATGATGGTACAGAAGTGGTGTCGAATGGAACCTTAATTAATCACACATATTATTCAGCTGGTGAGTTTGAAGTAAATTTAACGGTCGTGGATAATGGCGGGGCAAAGGATACGATTGTAAAAAAGTTAACTATACGGCCCACCGATTATACTGCAGAAGCTTCGGCAATATTATTATCAAAAGAACCGTTAGGGTATCCAGGTAATATTAGTAAAACCATCCCCATCGAGGAATCTGCCGTTAGTCTGACAATTATAATTTCATTTATGGGTGCATCATTGAGCGGTAGCTCAATTGAGAATGCTATCATCGATGTCATAGTAATGAACCCGCAGGAGAAGGTAATTGCCAATGAGACCAAGGAGACGAAAATTCAACAAATCAATATAAATATAACTTTTGAACCCAGTGAGATCTCTATTCCTGGTGATTATATATTGGAAATCGCCTGCACCCAGGGTTCACTACGTTTAAATTATGAGATAGAAGTACTTTATTAGAATGTATTATCATTAGTTGCGATGAATATATGGTGTTATCTCTATTTTTTATAAATTACTGAATTTTTGAGCTAGCGTTGTGTATTTCTCAAGAATTTCTTTTGATATGGGTTTGACCTGTTTTAGTGCGGCTTCAAAATGTTCCAGTTTTATTTTCGACGAAGCTATATCCTCTTTCCTTACAATTTTGGTCGAGCTATTCTCAGCAACAAAATCTCGTATTGCCAACATCCGGGCTTCATTACACACTGCGGCGATATCCGCACCGGTATAATTTTCGGTACGCTTTGCAAGGGTGTTGATATCAATATTATTACTAAGTAACTCTTTTGCGGTATGTATTTCGAAAATATCGTGGCGTGTTTCTTTGTCAGGTGGACCAATATATATCAACCGATCGAATCTACCCGGGCGTAATAATGCGGGGTCGATCATGTCCGGTCTATTTGTTGCGGCAATTACCACAATATTAAGCAATTTTTCCAGCCCATCCATTTCTGTTAATATCTGGCTAACTACACGTTCTACTGATTGTGATGTCCCGGAACTACCACGCGTTGGAGCGATGGAATCGATCTCATCAAAGAATATTATGCAAGGTGATGCTTGCTTGGCTTTTTTAAAAATCTCTCGCACCGCTTTTTCAGATTCACCGAGCCATCGCGAGTAAATCTCAGGTCCTTTTACACTTATAAAATTTGCTTCCGTTTCAGTTGCCACTGCTTTTGCCAGCATAGTCTTCCCCGTCCCTGGGGGACCGTATAATAATATACCCATGGGCGGTGAAGCTTGATAATGCTTGAATATATCGGGGTATTTCAACGGCCATTCAACGCTTTCTATTATTTGCTGTTTGGCATCCTTCAAACCTCCAATTTGATCCCAGTGTATATTTGGTGATTCAATTAATACCTCGCGAAGTGCGGAGGGCGACACCTCACGATACGCATTCGAAAAATCTTCAGAGGTTACTATAATCTTTCTTAATAGCTCCACGGGTATACTGTCCATTTCCAGATTTATATCGGGTAATATTCGCCTCAGAGCGCTCATCGCTGCCTCTTTCGATAATGCCGCCAGATCAGCGCCTACATAACCGTGCGTCAAATCTGCAAA
>CBFDAW010000347.1:0-4423 GCA_965602865.1 uncultured Thermoplasmata archaeon | reverse complement strand
CCCCCCTATTATGCAAATTATAAAGAACACTGAGACCCCAACCACCCACTCTGGCTCTTGTATCACAACAATCTCAAAGCCAATGGCGTATAACCGTACGGTAGCATCGCGTGTTGTACACGCGGCAATGGCAGAGCCATCCGGTGACCAGCGGGCGCTCATCACTTCACTATTCGACTCTTCAGCCTCATGAAAGATTTTAATTTCCTTACCTGTGCCAGCGTCTCGAATCTTCAAAGTTTGATCAACACCGGCGGTTGCTATATATTTTCCACTGGGATGCCAATGTGTCGACCTGACGCAATTATGATCTTTCCAAGGTTTACCCAAGGGTGTCCCGGTTCGTGCGTCCCAAATACGTATCTTAAAATCGCGGCTACCCGAGACCAATAAGGTCTGGTTCGGTGACCAATCCACATCAAGGACGCCTGCAGAATGCCCAACACCTTCACCCAGTGTGAAGATTTCCGAACCGTTATTTAAATCCCACATCTTAAGATTACGGTCGTCAGAGGCACTCATCAATCTTGAGCAATTTTCTGACCAGCTAACCGATATTATACTATCTTTATGGCCTTTCAAGGTCTGGATCCCTTCGTAGGTCGTAGTATTCCAGATCTTAATGTAGTTCTTACAATCCGCCTGGTTATGCGGTAAAACTTGGTCCGTACCCTCCCCCGACGCTAATCTGGCTCCGTCGGGGCTCCACGCTAGAGCCAGCACGCTACCATCGTGGCCTTCTAAAACGGTCTCTGGTTCCCAGGTGGATGTATTAAATATCTCGATCCTCCTGTGGTCACCGGCGACTGCTAGTAATTTACCATCCGGTGACCATTCACAGGCACGGAGTATTGGAACGGAGGGTTTATTGGAGTACCCCCAGCAGCGGCTGCCGGTATTATCAGAGGGTCTACGACTTGTCACGCTCTTCTCCGGCTCCATAATCACGGATGCTGAGGTCCCAAGGGCTTTTATTACTTTCCCGGTTTCACTATTGAGTATTATTACCGTATTATCAAAATATACTACAGCGATCTTTACCCCGTCCGGTGACCAGCGTAGTTTCCAGCTGGTCGAGTTACCGGCGGGGCTATTGTCTGGGCGTGTATAAGTCCATTGTACGCCCATCGATATGATATCCTCCTCTTCCAATATAGTTACCTTCTGATCCTGAGCATCTTGGGCAACACTAATCGGCAAAGCAGATATAAAAAAAAAGGGTAGAATTAATTGGATTAGAATTATTGGTATTAGAATTAGGTTTGAAAATTTCCTAAATAATTTGATTTTGTTCAATATAGAACCTCTTTAAAATTTGGATTAAAATTATTACTTTTCTTTTTCAGAGGACATCATTTTAGTGGGATCATTTACGACCGGTTGTGAGGATGTTTGCTCATATGGTTTGGCTGTTGGTTTAGTAATTGCAGGAATAGGTGTTTGTTCAGGGAGTTTAGCCAATGGCTGACTGCTCGAAGTGGTTCGTGAATCGTTATCTTTAACAGTAGTAATAGGTTGCTGTGGTTTGGTGTGTGCAGGTTGTGGTCCGGTGGTTTTTGAGTGTAGTTCATGCTGCATTGACGAAACCTTATCTTTATGGCCCTCTTTTTCTAAGCTAGTGCCTTGAGTCGAACCGGTTTCTCCCAATCTTTTAGGTTTTTCAAAACGTTTTAATCTGAGTCGAGTTCGGACCAAAAAGAGTATTATTACTATATTCAAAATTACTAAAATTGATATAATTAGAATATAATTTTGATACTTGGGTTTTGAAATCTCATCAAAAATGTCATCATCTTTATCAGTACCATCATTATCTTTATTATCACCGTTAGTTCCTGTTCCACCATTTACCGATGGTTGCGAGCGTGGCTCAACACTGATGTTTACAAAATTGGACCCATTTATATATGGGAACCTGGAGGCATTCACAAATATTGTGACATTCAAGCTTTTTTTAACCTCGGAAGGTGCGGGCGCAATATAGGATATAGAATAGGACCCATCCTCAAAAGCAGTGCCGTAATAATCGGATAATGCCCCTCTGGTCACTGCAAAGGTGAACCAAGTTTGAGGTATGGGTTCGGAAGTATTCGTTAACGCGGTGAATGTTATATTCTCAATGGCATGCCCCGCCGTCACCGTCGTTACGGGTATGTTGATCTCGATCATTATCCGGATGTTCTCCTGGTCTTCCTGATGTTTGCCTAAGCAATACATATACCCATCCAGTGAACCAATGTAAACTCTACTGCTTGCGATAATTGGTGAGCCATGAATATCCCCATCGGTGGTAAAGTTCCAATATTCGTCACCGGTTTTTTCATCGATGCAATGTACTTTTCCGATCCCGCCTGAGGTGCCTGCATTTGACCCGATCACTACCTTACCAGAGGTAACCGAAACCATAGGTGAGGACCCGCCATCATAATCATGTGTCGGGAATTCCCAGATCACCTCAGAAGAAGTGATCACATGATCATCATTTGGGTCGTTCAATGGTAACGCGTACAAGATCCCATCGTTCTCCGATTCTAAACTGCTGATAAATACTCTATTGTTATTAACAGCGGCGGACGAATATACATACCCCGTGGTTTTGAATTTCCAGATGAGATCACCGGTAGAGGAATTCAAACAATAAACTCTGTTGTCCTGGCTGCCGAAAATTACATTTCCTTCGGTAACCACCGGTGTAGAGTATATACCATGAAGTTGCTCAGATTGTAGTGTGGAGATATTCCAGCGTTCTGTGCCGTTGCTTAACCATACACAATACATAATGCCATTCATATTTCCGATGTAAATACACTCATCTGCATAAGCCGGACTTCCCCAGAGCTCATCGCCCGTATTAAAAATCCAAATCTCATCACCGGAACTGGCATTCAAAGCGTATAGATATCCATCATAGGAGCCAAAGATTACTTTATCGTCAACAATTAACGGTGATGAATCGATTGCATCACCGGTACGATAACTCCAGTTGAATTCACCGGAGATTGCGTTCAGACAATAAAAATACCGATCATGTGAACCGATATACAATTTTTGGTTTGCAATCGCCGGTGACGAGCGTACCTGGTTGCCGGTCTCATAACGCCATTGCTCGACACCCGTATTACTGTCCAGACAATAAATAATATAATCATCGGAACCAAAATATATATTGTTATTGAAAAAAATGGGTGATGATTCCACCTGGTTCTCTGTTTCAAACTTCCATAGTAAATTTCCTTCCCGTGGAACGCTGTACCCCGAGATACCTATTCGATTTTGTTTGGACCTAAATACGGGAAAACTCCCGGGCATTGTGGGGGCAATATAATTCGAGACATTTACGGTAAGATTGATCGGTGTGGAGTTAATGAACCCATCATAACCGCGGAATCGTATTATATGCTCACCGTCCTCGTGATTTTTGGTATCCCAGAAATAAGTCCAATTAGTTGTTCCATTGACCTTTGTCCAGTTCATACTATTATCGATGTTAACCTGGACGTCAATGATAGTACCTGTTCTATGGTAAGCATTACCAATAAATTTTGTAATTCCCGATACAATCTGGCCGTTTCTGTGTGAAGTCACTTGTATTAACATTTCTTGATCAATAGCGTTATTCACGATCACCGTTACATTAGTAATTGACCACCCATTTCTATCATGAGCGCGTGCAAAAATCGAATGCGGTCCATCCGGGACCGTTGAAGTATTCCAAGTATAGAACCAGGAACTAGTCGTCAAGGTTTTATTCCAGGTTCCATTCTCATCGATTTTAACCTCCACTTTTGTAACCTCAACATCATCTTCCGCCATCCCACGAATCTCAATCTCATCACTAACCACAGAATAATCTTGCGGTTCTTCGATGAATATGGAAGGGGGTTCCGAATCTAACATACCAAAACAATACAAATACCCGTTGCCACTACCGATATACATTCGACCGTATGCAACCGCCGGTGAAGATGCCAAGCCATAAATCCCAGTCGTGGAATCAGTCGTCGTGTCATATTCCCAGATTAATGAACCGTTAATGACATCAAGGCAGTAGATAATCCTATCCTCAGAGCCGAAAAACACTTTATTATCCGCCACTGCCGGTGAGCAATAAATACCATCTTTGGCATCATTTGTTTGGAAATCCCAAAGTAAGTTTCCGTCAAAATCCACGGCGTATAATTTCCCATCACAAGCACCAAAAATGATCTTCTCATAAGCAACTGCGGGTGATGATACCACACCATAGTTGAAGTCACCGCCGCCGGTGGTAAAGTTCCAAAGCTCGGTGCCGCTCTCCATATCCAAGCAATATAGTATCCCGGCAGCGGGGTTCGTGGTCCCCATACCGATTAATACTTTGTGTTGCTGTGCCCGAGCGTCGAAGAAAGTGGTTGGAGACGAGTATGTCTGAAGACTGGAATCC
>CBFDAW010000346.1:0-4432 GCA_965602865.1 uncultured Thermoplasmata archaeon | reverse complement strand
ATAATGAAAAATTCATAGGATGCTGTTTATTGATTGTTAGTCAGCCTCAATTAATAATAATTTGAATGTTAGATCTTTTTTTGGTTTCATAAATTAAATTCTCCAATATCAAAACTGACTTAGAGATATTTAAAATTTATTTGAAAATGAAATTCTTTATTTTATCTTTCACCGATGATTAACACTACATGTCCTAAATCCGCACCTGGGTGCCGTATCGACCGAAAAGCGCAAACAACCCCGGCATCCGTGTTCATCCGCCCAGTAATAAAAGACGCAAATAAACTCGGCGACCTAATGGGAGCGAGTTCGGCTGTAGTGTTCACCGGGTTCATCGGCGAGCCTTATAAATTATACCCATTCCCCGAAAAAAGTGAGGATTTCCACCAGAAGCCCGAAGCCGTTAAAAATCGCCGTACCGTCGAAGTGATTATACAAAAATACGCGCAATTAGATAATATCCCCATCACCATCTCCGAGAATAAAGGGACAATCTCCATCGGTGAATATGTTTTTAACCGGTATGACTTCCAACAGGTTATATTGTATATTTGGCATGGTGGGGTGCCGAAATGGAAAGATGATTTAAGACCCGGGTATGTTGAAGAGATGATGAAAGCGGTGATTTCTTCTAAACATTGGTTGTTTTCTGATGTCGGGTTTGGGGAGTAGTTTGTGATTAAGATGGAGAAGATTAAATAATGCCAAGATTAGCAAAGAATAGGTTGGCTAAATAACTTTTTATCCAACAACCTACTCACCTTGATAAACATTGGTTCCTCTCGAGAATTTGTGCAAATTTGTGCAACTTTGGTGTATTAATATAATTGATAAATAAATGTTTATTTAGGTGGGAGGTAAGAGTACGCGAACTCCCTTTGGTCGTTCGCTTGAGGTGAGAGAAACGAGGTGTGAGGAGAGAGTACGCTCGTTTCACTCGCTTGAGGTGAGAGGGTAAGTAAGCATGCCTTCGGCAGACCATTGCGATGTAATGGTAATTATAATCCTTGATAAGAGGGTGCGGCCACTTTGATTATATAATAAAATTACACGCCGGTGCAAGGATTCGTTTGGATTATTACTCACTCGTCATATTATCACTTTTCGGGAGCGGGTGCTGATTCATTTTTACTGAGATAGGCTCGAGCTCTGATATATATTTGTTTAATCAGGATCGGGGTTAACAGCTATAATCAGGAATCCACGAGCCTAAAACAATGACATATAATCAGAGCCTGATAAGCGGAAATTAAGTAGAGCCTAACGAAGTGGCTCCCGAGCACGAGTATAAGAGAGTGATATCTTAGATCTACCTTTGAGATCGGGTTCTAAATTATTTTAACTAATTGAAGAAAGGATTTTTTAATTAGGTCACCCAACTCTTTTACTCATAACCCCTCTGGTCATCATGTATATGCTGGTCCCAGTAATTATACGGGCTGTACCCTTCCTTTTGTGAACCGGTTATATCGCGTGCTAGTCCTTTATATAATGACCCATATTTATCCTTGATTTGCTCTTCGGCGGTCTTAGCTCTCTCGATGGCGTCTTTGATATGGTTTGCTTTGATGAATTTCGATTTATCTAGCACCGCCAAATCACCGGCGGTTCGCAATAATCCACCCAACTCGCGAAGGCGTAGTGTTAATGAATTTTTGAACCCATCGATATTTTCGGCACGTCGTTTTGCTTCCTCGATCAACGCAAGAATCGCACTACGGTCCGCATGTGGGATTCGGTTATCCTGCGAGATCTCCTGGGCGGCGAACTGGGCGAGTTTACCATGGTTTTCTTTATTATCTTTCATCACAATTTCCACCAGCACCTCATACCCCGAACCATTTATTCGCGAACGCAGTGGAGATAGGATATTTGGCAGATCTTGAATATTACAAGCACCTACGAAAATAAAATCACACGGCACCTCGTCCACTCGCACGGAAGCCCCTGCACTTTGTGGATGACGGCCTGAAATCGGGAAATGTTTCTCCTGCATTGCCGTTAAAATATTTCGTTGGAGCTGCCCGAGCAGTGGCAGCTCATCCAGGAACAGCACGCCCTGGTGCGCTTCGTGTATCACCCCTGGTACCACACGCTCGTACGGTGCGGTGCCCAGCTGCGGGTGACCACCATACGGGTCATGACGGACATCACCTAGCAGCTCTGTTTCACTTGCGCCGGTGGCTAGTACGAACGGGTTACGGTTTAATGACACTAAAATCTTTCTCGGTGACCTGCGCTCAAACTCGCGCTGGCGCTCTAACGCCTTCTGGTCTAATAATTTAATCTTATCACCTGCAGGTTCATAGACTACAACTTCCTCTTTGCCGTTCTTAATTCTTGTAGTTTTTACGCGGTTTTTTTTCGAGTTAGGTCCACCTAACTTACTAATGGTAAGCTCAATAACACCCATCAGGTCTCCGAACGGGTTACCAACGGTTTTTTGTTTAGTAATATCAGTTTTAGGTTCACCACAGTTCGGGCATTCTTTATCCTTATATGACGAGAACTTACCACATCTCACACATCGATAACCCAATTGCTCAGCGACCTTTATTGGCACATCCCTTGGATCGAACATTTCACCGGCGGCTGATTTTTTCATTTTTTGTATCTGCTCAATCTCTGTCGCGGTCTTAACTTCCACAAATGGTCGTTCGGGGTTCTCAGGGTTTTGCACGATCTGAACCTCTTCGGATGGTCGCGGTAAATGCAGTGCCAGAGCAAGTGCGATCATGGATTTACCCGTCCCCGGTGGCCCAACAAGTAGTAGATGTCGGTGTTGATTAGCCGCTGTTCGTGCCAGCGCAATAGCTTTATCCTGGCCAATCACACGATCTAAAGGGTCTGAGGCTAGACTAATCTCTTTCGTCGAGGTGAGCTTATTTATATCAATATTTGATGTCGTAATTATATCACACTCTCTATTGACCAGTGGTGCGGGCACGCTTTTTGACATGCCAAGAGCGCTATTCTAAATCGCTTTTGGATAGTATATCGATCTCAACTGGTTGTTTGGTCACGTTTCCGATTTTTGTCCCGACCAATATTTTTATATTATTCAAGGAAGCAATATCAACCAAGCGCTGTGATACCATTCCATCGAAAACCACGGTCGTTGCATCCTTTGGTGGTTTCTTCAGTGTATCCGGTAGGTCTCGTACTGGGATGCTCTTGCTTATGGTACCCTTATCATTCAAAAAGTTCGCTTTCGATGACCCGGCTAATGAATTTAGCATTTCTCGATACTTGATTTGGGACGGGTTGAATCTTAGTTCGGGCTTTACACTGTTATTTTTTTTTTCAACATCTCCCATACCTTTTTGTTCCGTTATATTTCTGGATTGAAATTTACTATCTCTGCCTTGATCACGAGAGGTATGCATTGAATCACGCCGTAAGTTAGATTTACCACCTCGATAACTCCTGGAGTCCTTACCTTTATGATTGTTGAAATCATTCCTTATTTCGGTATCAATATTGTACATCTCCACGAACTGTTCCGCCGGGACCTTGTTACGTAATGTCTTCATAACCTGTTTTTGAGTGAGCTCTTCAACCTCTGACCCACGTGGTGCACGAGCGATAAAATCTATTTCTGATACCTGTAATAGTTCCCGTAGAATGAGCTCGCCGCCGCGATCACCATCCACGAACGCTGTAACGATTCGCTCCTTACTAAGTTCTTGCACAGTGTTTGGAATATTTGTACCTTCGGCGGCAATGGCATTTTTTATACCATACTTGAGCAAGTTTAACACATCAGATCGCCCTTCAACTACGATAATTGCATCTGAGGTCTCAACATTAGGCCCCGCCGGTAAGTGCTCGGAACCGAATGTCACGATCTCCTCGATCTGCACTGATTGCCGAACGGTTTCCAGTAGATCAACGCCAGCGGATTTTGATTCCGCCATAATCTTGGATAATAGCTCTTTTGCGCGTTCAATAATTCGATTTTTCTTAACAGCCCTTACATCTTCGACCGTCTCGATTTCGATTTTGGCTTTACACGGACCAACACGGTCAATAGTCTCTAAGGCGGAAGCAAGAATTGCGGTCTCCACCTGGTCAAGGCTAGATGGCATGGAGATCGTGCCTTCGCTCTTACCTTTTCTTGATTCCAGCTCTACTTCGATTCTGCCCATACGACCGCTTTTTTGAAGATCGCGAAGGTCCAGTTCATCACCGATTAAGCCCTCGGTTTGGCCAAAGATTGCCCCGACCACATCAGGTTTTTCAATGATACCATCAGCGATTATTTTTGCGGAGATTAAGTATTTTGTTGTTGTTGGATCTATATTCATATTATCACCTTTTTAGATTTCTTTGCGAGTGCTTCTGATTTTTTGAGCTCTTTGTAGATTTTTATTGAAAATCTCGAAAAATGGCTCATGCTTGGAAAAACAAAGATCCAAACCCCATATTGAAC
>CBFDAW010000345.1:0-4439 GCA_965602865.1 uncultured Thermoplasmata archaeon | reverse complement strand
TTCGTTCTCAAGAAGTCATGATAGTTCTCGAACAACTTATGCGGAATAATGATATCCCAAAAGTCAAGGTCTATTTAGATGGCATTATTATGGAAGCGACTGCAATTCATACTGCCTATCCTGAGTATCTGAATAACCAGCTTCGGACCCAGATCTTCCAACGCGGTGAGAATCCATTCTTATCGGATATCTTTATACATATCGATAATAATGAGAAACGCGAAAAGCTCTGTGACGATCCTGATCCTAGTATAATTCTAGCAACCTCCGGGATGCTGAACGGTGGACCGGTTATGGAATATTTCAAAGCTCTAGCACCATATAAAAAGAATACTTTTATATTTGTAGGTTATCAAGCAGAAGGCACTCTTGGTAGGAGAATCCAAAGAGGGGCTAAAGAAGTACAAATTCGTGAAAAAGGTAAGCCGGTAAATGTTGAAATAAAATTTAATGTGGAGACTTGCGATGGATTCTCTGGGCATTCAGATAGAAAACAGTTACTTAATTACATTTATAATCTAAACCCCAAGCCTGAAAGAGTACTCATGTGTCATGGCGAGGAATCCAAATGCATAGATCTGGCAAGTACTATTCACCAAAAATATAATGTTGAAACCCGAGCCCCCATGAACTTAGAGACTTTAAGACTTGTTTAAATTAATTAATGATTTTTAGATTGTCCCAATCTTTTTTTTTTTGGATTCTTATCCTCTAGAAGAGCAAATATATTTTCTAAGATAGCATCACTTTCAGCCTTTCTGGCACCCGCTCGCTTTTTTATTTCTTTTTCACTTAGTAATGATCGTACTTTTAATCCCATAGTCATGATTAACTAACTCCTCTCTTCAGACTACGATGAGGCTGCATCTAAGATTTAGCAAAAATATCGCCAGTCTTAAGCTTAAGAAATTGATTATTTCCTCTATATAGATATTATCATTAAAAATATAAATATTTATTGATTTGAAAATCATAGCAAGATTTATATATTAGTTACGAAATAATAATGCCTGGCACCTTGCCGAATCGCGGTTTTTTTAAAATCGGTTAATATTAATGATTATATCTCCTTTACAATTTTTAGTGCAAACTCAAGGTAGTGGATGTAAATCTTTGTATTTATTTATGACAATAGATATCCAAAATGTCATATAATTCCCATTCCGTGTGTCCTTTTTTTCTATGACCTATTAGATTAACATAAGATATTACCCCCGAGCCTGATCCAACAAATAGATTTTAGAGTAATCTAAAATATAATTCCATTATCCTCGGGTTCGGGCTCCACTTCGTTAGGCTCTGTTTAATTTTCGCTTATCAGGCTCTGCATATATGTCATTAGTTCAGGCTCGGGGATACTTGATTATAGCTATTAGTGCACTAGATACTGTTAAAAGATGATATATCGGTTTTTAATCCCTTTTGAATTTACCAATCCTTACCACTATCAAAATTAATACTATAATCGTTAAAAATGCAGCTCCTATTGCCGCTGAAATGAATGATGCCGCTTCTGACTCAGTTACGCCAATGATCTCGAGTGTAATTACATGCTCAGAAAAATGCGGAATGTAAACAATGTATTGTCCACCATCTTCACCGATTGCTGCAGCATATTGTGCTTCAACGCCCTCGCCATCGATTACATCTTCGATGTTTCCTTTATTGATCTCTTTTCCATCAAACATTACGCGTAACTTCTCAGAGTTCTTCACCTGGAATGCATTCTCATCAATGTTTAGCACAAGAACTTTTCCTTCTTTGAATTCTGCGGAAACTCTTAATTGTAATTTATACTTATTTTGTTCCCCCACTTCCACGGACAATCCTTTTTCATATTCATTGGAATAAACATACATATTTCCATCTTTCTTGGTCATATTGCATTCCATAACAACTGTACCATTTTCTATACCTTGTTGAATTTGATATCGATATTGATACCGCCAACGATATTGGTTTTTCCCATTAGATTCATTTCCCGAGCCTTCCCCATTTCCATTATTTTTATTCTGTTCCTGCTGTTGTTTTTGTTCCTGAGAGCAGTTAGGAGTACCATTTTGTTCTCTTTCCTGGTTTCGAAATTGATATTGTTTCTCTTCTTCAGAATCGTTACATTCTCCCGCACCATTCTTTTCTTGGTTTTGTGCGCCACCGCCGTCTTTATTCTGCTCTTGATTTTGGTCACCGGTACCATTACAACTTCCGTTGCCTTCGCCATCGCCGTTTTGTTCCTGGTTCTGTGCGCCACCGCCGTCTTTATTCTGCTCTTGATTTTGGTCACCAGTACAATTACAACTTCCGTTACCTTCGCCATCGCCGTTTTGTTCCTGGTTCTGTTCCTGATGCTGTTGTTGTGATTCGTTACAACCGCTATCTACATTTTGCTCTTGGTTTTGTTCTTTATTTGACTCTTGTGAGTCATTATCTTTTTCTGCTGTTACTGCAGAAATCGCAAATAACAATAGAAACACGAACATTATTGTCGCAATTACCTTTTTAATATCCATTTTTAACACCAAATCTAATACTAATCGAAGGTATTAAAAAGTCTGTGGTGCAATCTTTGAACAAACAATAATTCTTAGAGCAATTGTTCAAGATTTGCACCAAAGGGCTAAATATTAGATAATTATGTTTCTATACATAAGAATTAAAATAAGAAATATTTGATAAAATTTCGGAGAGATTTTCATGGAAGAACTTACTGTTTATTTTGAAGTTAGTATTATTGGTATTACTTTATTATTATTCGTAATTACACTGCTATCATACAGGTTGTCCAAGAATCCTAAGGTACTGATTCTATCATTGGCATTCCTTCTTTTTGCGATAAAAATAATTATGTTACTAATATCTGAATTTGTTGAATTCATTCAATGTTTTGGAACTATTAATGCATTATTGATCTTTGATTTTATAATTGTATTAATAATTTATTATTCATTGATTAAGAAATAACCGGGGGTACGTTGGGCTAATATCAATCAATTTGAATATGGTGTGATAGCAAAATGAAATTTGAAGAATCTCCCTTAGAGCTAGAAAATCGGCGTACCATCTATCAACTAATTGAAAAATATCCGGGGATACATTTCCGTGAACTATTTAGAAAACTCAAGATTTCCATGGGCTCGTTCGAGTACCATTTACAAGTTCTTGAGCGAAGCGACTTAATCTATTTACAAAAGGAAGGGGGTTTTACTCGATACTTTGTTAAAGGTAAAGTGGGTGAAGGTGATAAAGAATTAGCAACGATGTTACGAAATGATAGACTGCGAAAAATGATATTCACTCTAATACTCAACCCTGGCATGTCGCACAAGACTTTAACAAAGGAACTTAACTGGCCAAAATCTACGATCAGTTTTTACTTAAAAAAGCTGTTAGATAAAAATATAGTAGAGGAGCGTGAGCTTACAAAAGATAAAGATTCGTTAGAAGCAGGTAAACCTCAAAAGGGAATATACGTAATACGACCAGATAAAATTGTACATTTAGTTGTAATGTATAAATCCGGTTTCTTTGACGATTTATCAAATAGAATATTAGATCTTGTAGAAGTTATTTAATTTTCTAATTTTCTAATTTTGAATACCACAACTACTAGGATTAACACTGTTAAAATTGCTATTCCAATAGCTCCGATCATGAAGTCCATCGATTGACTCGTTGTTACATCGAGTATTTCAAAAGAAATCATGTGCTCAGAAAAGTGCGGTATATACACCAGATATTGTCCACCGTCCTCTCCGATTGCGGCGGTGTACTTAGCTCCAGTGCCATTTCCATTAATAACCTCATCTATATTTGCTTCCTTAATTTCCTTGCCATCGAACTTGATCGTTAGCTGGTGTGAGCTCTTAACTTTAAATGCCGAACCTTCTATATTTAGCACAATAACTTTGCCTTCTTTGAACCCGGCGGATACTTTGACCTGTAATTTATGTTGGCTTTGCTCTTTGATCTCCAACGTCATTCCCTTTTGGTATTCATAAGAATTAATATACAATTTACCCGCCTGTTTGCTGATATTACATTCCATGGCAACCGACATATTCTGTACGCCTTCTTGGATTTTATTTCTGTATTGCTGTCTCCACTGTAGCATATTGTTTTCGCCAATTTGTTCCATGCTTTGGTTTTGTTCTTTATTTTGTAAGAAATTGTCTTCTTGCGCTTGGCTATCTCCAATATTTTGGCTTTCGGAATTCTCTGCAATGGCAATTTGTGCACTGAACACCAACAGACTCAACACAGTTATTACAACCAATCCTTTCTTCGATATCATTTTTCTCACCGATTATTAGTTGGTTTTTCTATTTAAAAAGGTCTGTGGTGCAAGGTTTGAACAAAGTGAGTAATTATCGGCTTTTGTTCAAGAATTGCACGAGTGGTTTATATTTTGGAGAATGGATAAAATTGTTCAGAAATGAAGA
>CBFDAW010000344.1:0-4448 GCA_965602865.1 uncultured Thermoplasmata archaeon | reverse complement strand
CCAGCTCGGTAGGATCGTACACATCCACACCGGTCGCTACTATAATCGTGCCCACTTCAAGTTCCACATCTTCGGGGACCTGGTCGTAATCGATTGCTTCACGTTCGCATTTCTCCTTGCATTTCCCGCAAGCAATGGGACTTACACCCAGACAATTCTCCATATCGATTATATAAGTGGAAGGCACGGCTTGTGCAAAGGGTGTATAGATCGCCTTACGTGTTGCAAGACCAACATCGAATTCGTTGGGTTTTATTACGGGACAAATATCCGTGCAGTCACCACAGGCTGTACAATCATCGGTCACATACCTGGGAGTCTTATGCACGGTAACCGTAAAATTACCGATGTACCCTTTTATTTCCTTGACTTCACTATTGGTTATCACTTCGACATTGGGATGTCTTCCTACTTCTGACATTTTTGGCGCCAAGATACAGATCGAGCAGTCCATTGTGGGGAATGTTTTATCGATTTGCGCCATACGCCCACCGATGCTGGGCTCCTTTTCTATGAGATATACTTTGTACCCGGCGTCCCCTAGATCCAATGATGCCTGGATACCCGCCACACCACCGCCAATGACCAGCGTTTTCCTGGTGATCGGCACCTCTGCTTCGATCTGGGGTTGTAATAACCGTGCCTTTGCGACCGCGGTCTTTACAAGATCTTTGGCTTTTTCAGTGCCGGACTTTTTATCGTACAAATGAACCCATGAACAATGCTCGCGGATGTTTGCCATTTCAAATAGATAAGGATTTAAACCCGCATCCTCACACGTTTTTCTAAAGGTTGGTTCGTGCAGTCTGGGTGTGCAGGAGGCTACTACTACTCGGTTTAAATTATGTTCTTTGATATCCTGTTTGATTAATTCCTGCCCCGGGTCCGAACAAGTGTACCTGTTATCTTTTGCCATTACTACCCCTGACAGCTTAGCGGCAAACCTGGCAACATCTTCACAATCCACAGAACCGGCAATGTTTAAACCGCAATGGCAAATATATACCCCAATTCTAAGCTCATCTTTTTTCGCTTGGTGGCGGATATCAGATTTGTTTTCTTCTAATACCGATTCTTGCTCTTGTTTTGGGTTCTTTGCCTTTGATTCGGTCAATGCAATGACCTCCTATTTCTCATTTTATCACGCCCGCTGCACGGGCGAGGAATACGGTAATATCTTCAATATTCAGTTTAATCTGCGGGTTCACGTAATTATTGCTAGTATAACATTTGAAATGGATCTGGCATTTAGGGCATGACGTAAGTAATGTATCCGATTTTGTTGCCTGTGCCTCGGATAATCGCTCTGCGCGGATCGAGCGTGAGATATCGGTACAATTGGTCCAGCTGGATACACCACAACATAATGCACGGTTACGATTATGCTCCATTTCTATCAATTTCAACCCGGGGATCGCACCCAGTAATTCACGGGGTGCATCATACACACCCATGAACCGCCCTAGCCTGCACGGGTCATGATAAGTTACCGTTGAGTTATTAAATGGGTTGTCCTCAGGTATAGTCAGTTCACCGCTTTTTATCAGCGCCGCCAGATATTCAGTAATATGTAGTACCTTGAAATCCCAGCTATACTCGGAATTTGAGTTTAAATATTCGGGGTAATATTTTTTAAGTGTCAGGTACCCCTCTGGGCAGACCGTTACAATAGTTTCCACATCTAATTTGTTAAATATTTTAGCGTTCAGCTCGGCTAAATTGCGAAATGTTTCAACCTCGCCGGTCCAGAGCATGTCATGCCCGCAGCAGCGCTCTTGATTGCTTAGCACTGGCTTAACCCCTGCTTGGTTCATAAGCTTGATACTGGCACGAAGGATATCCAGGCTGTTTGTTTCTAAATCTTCAAATACCGTCTGGAAAATCGGAAGGCAGCCTGTAAACAATAAAACTTTTCCGTCCTTTTCGGTCTTCAGATCGTCGGTTAACCAAAAAAGTTTATTAGGGTTCAGTTCTGGCGTGGTCATGAACCGCATCATGCCTTGAAGAACACCATTATGCGAGCATACTCCAACATTGCCGACTTTCCGTGCTTCAGCGCGTACCGAACAAATAAATTCAGCGAACTGCACATCCGACCGGCAACGATCGGCACATGTGTTACAGGTCAAACAATCCCAAAGCTGCGACGTTTCTATTACTTCATCTCCAAAGCCCGAGGTTACCTGCTTTACCAGTAGTCGCGGTGAAAATCCCTCGGAATATTTCGACACTGGACAGTTTGAAGTACACTTACCACAGTCGAGACAATAGTAGGCTTTAGTCTTATTATATGCCTCGAGAATCTTCGGGTTCATGCACCGACCTCCAAGTCACGGTCCTTATTTTTTTCTTGAGCCATTTGTGCAGATGCCGTTTGTGCTCCTACAAATGATGAAGTTATCAATGGACTCGGACCCAATCCTTTAATAAGCTCGACGAACTCGGTGATATATTCACCAAATAATTGCCCCTCGGAAGCAGAAACCCATTGCAGTCTTAACCTGCGTTCGTCAAAGCCAATTATATTAAATAATTTTTTAAGCCGTTGTATCTGTTCTTCAGCGCGTAGGTTACCTGAAATGTAATGACAATCACCCGGGTGACAGCCTGAGACTATAACGCCATCAGCTCCCGATTCAAAGGCGGAAATAATGTGTGAGGGTTCTATTCTACCGGTGCACATGATACGAATGATTCTTACATTTGGTGGGTATTGTACCCTAGATACACCTGCCAGGTCCGCACCTGCATAACTGCACCAATTACAACAGAAAGCCAGGATCAGCGGCTCGAAGTTTTGCGTTACCTTTACCATTACCCCGTCACCTCACCAAAAGCTTTTATCATAGATGAGATTTGTAAATTCGAATAATGCTTCACGCTCATAGCACCACTGGGACAATTTGCCGCACAGGTACCGCAGCCTTTGCAAAGCGCCGAGTTAACATTTGATAGTCTAGCACCCTCATTGTCCTTGCTCTCCTCGACACGGACGGCGCCAAATGGACATAGGTCCTCACATGTCCCGCAGCCCCAGCATAACCGTGAATCCACGCATGCGGTAATAGGTTCAACGGCTAGCTCTGATTTCGATAATAAGGCTGCCACCTTTGCTGCCGCCCCTGAGGCTTGGTTGAGTGTATCGATGATATCTTTTGGTCCCTGAGCGCAGCCGCAGAGGTAGATACCGGTTGTATTGGTTTCCACCGGCCCTAATTTTGGATGTAGTTCCAAGAAAAACCCGTCAGAACTGCGCGGAATTTTCAACCAATTTTGAAGCCGTTCGGTTTCCCGGGTATTTGGTGACATTGCCAATGTTAAAACCGTTAAATCAGTTGGGAGGATCAAATACTGGTTAAGTGCTACATCTAACACCTTGATCGTGGAGCCATTTTTAGCAACTACTGGTGGGCGAGTTTCCGGGAACTGAACGAACTTCACTCCTAAGCTACTTGCTTGAAAGTATAGTTCTTCAGCATATTTACTAAATGCTCGGATTCCTTTGTGAAGTATCGTAACATTCGCATTTCGTTTCTGAAGTTCCACTGCCTGGTTTAAAGTGGTTTGGCAGCAATATCGTGAACACGCCGGATTTCCATTTTTCTTATGGCTTTCCCGAGCACCAACGCACTGGATGAATACAATGTTCCGGTGTACTTTTGGTAATTTGTTATTTTTCAATTTTTTCTCTAATTCCAAGTTAGTGATTATATTGGTTTGGTTGCCATAACCATAATCGTTGTGAACCTTGGGATCATACAAATCCGAGCCAATTGCCAGGACTATTGCACCCGATTTAAGGCTTATACTTTTTGCATTTGCTTGTTCGAAGGTTACCGTAAAATTACCCACATAACCTTGGATATCCGTTAATTTAGAATTTGTATGAACCTTTACACCTGTTTTTTTAAGTTGTTTGAGTTTCTCATTTATTAATTGTTCGGGTTTGGGTGTAAAATGTGCGATGTTATTGAGCTGGTTCAGCCTGCCACCAAGCTCCGGCTGGTGCTCGATTAAATGAGTCTCAAAGCCCTGCGAGGCTAAATCGATTGCGCACTGCATACCGGCGATTCCACCACCGACTACCAGTGCCGAGCTGGTTATTGGTGTAGATAGTGCTTCCAAGGGTTGTAAATAATGAGCTCTTGCCACCGCCATTCGCAGCAGATCCTTTGCTTTTGCCGTTCCTAATTGTGGTTCGTGCATGTGCACCCATGAGCACTGGTCACGGATGTTTGCCATCTCGAACAAGTATGGGTTCAGACCCGCACGAGCACAGGTCTCCCTAAAGATCGGTTCGTGGGTACGCGGGGTACATGATGCCACGATCACGCGGTTCAATCGTTGTTCTTTTATCATATCCTGGATGAGCACCTGGGCATCATCTGAACAGGTGTAGAGATTATCGGTGGCAAACACTACATCCGGTAATGTCTTGGCATATCTGA
>CBFDAW010000343.1:0-4455 GCA_965602865.1 uncultured Thermoplasmata archaeon | reverse complement strand
CTCTCCGGAAGCGGCCCCTTTAATATCTACATCATTAGCTGTGATTCGTATTATATCCCCATATGAACTTCCATCAATTATGACATCCTCTATATCATCCTCAGCTTGTAAAGTCAATGATTTACTTATTGAAATATGTGGAGTAGTAGCTGGACTTGGATAGTATGTCCCATCGTAAACATGTACGGTACCACCTGTAGCAACAGCATTAACACCAGATTGAATATTATCGAAAGCATCGATTCCCCAGCTATGTCCATCATTAGCACCACCACTATAATAATCATTATCAACCCAGACCGTGCTTGGTGCGGTGGCAACTACATTCATCGGCACAGTTATTACGACCATTGCCGCTAATAATAGAAAAAATATTCCAAAAACCAGCCCTCTTTGAATCAACTTTTTCTCTTTCATCTCATAACACCTCTTTTATTCTCTTTAACTTTTAGTTCTCGGGTACCCCCTAATAGTACTCGAATGATTTGATAAATAACTACGAGCTATTTAATAAACTTAACCGCTAGATTCCTATAAATTTCCTAAGAAATTCTTATGATTTTCCTATAAAATTCCAATAAATTTCCAATGAGCGAATTGCTGGGTAAGAAATATCTTGATTGCAAAATAAAATTATTTTTTAACCGATTGACACTTTATTTTACCCTTTTCCACTGTCATGAAATACTGGCCTTGAGTTCTTTTGTTACTTTCAAACCACTTTCGGTTAAAAATATGGTGTTTTTTCTCCAATTAATCTTAACTTTAGATTATATTTGTATGAGCGTCAGCTCATACTAGGTAAATAAAAAAGTTAGGGTTGTTAGGGGAATTCTTTCCCTAACTATATCATCGCTATTTTTAGAGGGGTGTTATTGCACCCCTTAAAATAAATGGACATACTTAAGAGGGAGAAGAATCTCCCTCTTAACAATCTCTCTCACTTTTCCATTTTCCAAGTGTGCTCAAATTCTTAATAGATCTGACGCATTATATATTATTAGATCGCCGTGTTATTGTATTAATCTCAGCATTTGATCCTTCTAGCGGCTTGACCGAGGGTGTGCTTTGGACATCTGGCCGAGCCTGTGGATGAACTTGTAATTGTGGTTGTGCTGGTACTTGTGACTGTTTAGGCGGCAGCTGTGGATGCTCCGTTGTAGGTTGTGTTATTTGTTGTATAGTTGTTGTTTGAATTGCTGGTGTGGATGTAACTGCCGGTGGTGATTCTGACTCTGATATAGTTGTTTCTAATTTATCTATGGTCTTCGGAGAAGAAGTTGCAGGTATGGATTCTTGGGATACTTCGGCCTTGATATCTTGTGTCTCTGCAGATTTTGTACTTTCCTCAAATCGTTTCTTTCGTATTCGAAGTATTATAAAAACTATTAGAATTATTATTAAAATAACAATCCCAGTGATAATAAAAATTAGTGTATTGTCTACTTTATGATCCGGTTCTTTGGGTGTTTCTTTCGCCTTGACATGAACTGTCAAAGTTGTTTTATTCGATATATACTCGCTTTGGACAATAAACGTAATATTATAACTATCGATAATCGTACTCTCTGGTACAATTATATAAACATCGAGAGATTTACTATCGCTTGAATTCAATGATATTAATTTTTTTTCCAAAATTATATATTCCGATAGAAATGTATCCGAGATAAAACTGATATTATAAATATCAGCGATATTGCCAAAATTCATGATACTCAATGTAACATTTGATGTTGTGCCTTGCTCTATTTCTATCAATGCCGGTATAACTGCTAAGCTAACATCATATTTCGAAATTAAGTCTCTATTTATAACCTCTACGGTAATAGCTGTCTCATCACTCACCGTTACATCGCTCAACGATTTTGCGGCCACAGAAATATTATGTACACCAAGCTTGAAATCCTCAGGGATTGTTATTTTAAGTTTTGACACCGACTCGCCATCCGAGGGTAATTGGATCAAGATTTTATCAATAGAAATATGCTCTTGCAGAGTACTGGACTTATAATCGATGTCGTACATATCATCCAATATACCTTTATTTCGTATAGTGAGATTGATTTCGATTTCCGAGCCTTGCTGAATTATTATGTAATCGTTTTCGGAGGTAAGATTGACCTTATAATCCGGCTTGTTTGACAAATTGACGGTGAAACAATACGGATCTGATATACATACACCGCCGCTTGGAATGACTTTCCAATAATATGTCGTATTATTCTCTAACTCGGTTTCCAACGTATACGATGTCATTGAGAAATTTGATTTTAATATCTTCTCCGGTGCAGGTATTTTGTCTAAATATATATTGTAAGTTATAATCTCATCACCGGAATAATCCAGTTTCCATCCCAAAGTAGGCGTTAATGTACTTACTACACTACCATTAGGTGGCGAGAGCAGTGTCACTCTCGGAGTTAATTCTGTTATTTGACTGTTCACTTGAAGCGTTATATCAGATTTAGTTGCAATACCACCGTCCTTATCTCTCAATGTCAATTCGATATTGACATATCCGCTGACATTTAGCAGTGGTACGATTTCCAGAGTATCATTTTTAATTATCGTGAGTGACTCGAGATAGCTGTATTCTGTTATCCCATTGACCAGCCAAGTTAAAGTATCTGCTGAGTCTTCAATATCGGAACCATACTGTGATAAATTAATGATAACAGGCGATAGACCAACCGAAATATTATCCAGGTCGTCAGAGATCATGGGCGGATTATTCAGCACTTCCAAGGAATCGTTTAAATATATCCAACCGGTTGATGCGGTCTCGTTATCCTCGAATCGAACTCGGAAATCATACCACCCTAAAATTGAATCTTTATCGGTGACAACCTCGGTTTCCCAACGGCCATTTGATTGAGAATATTCTCCTAGTAAATCCACCCAATCAGTTTCACTACCTGGTTTGTATTGTCCATAAAATGTTAACATGGATTCTTCGGTTTCATGGTCTGTAATATTTGTAAATAAATTTACCGAGTTTGTTCTATAAACGGAATTATTGGATAATTCGATATCAATGACTCTCGGATGGTCATTATAGATTAGTAATGAATCATTGGCATACAGCCATTGGCTGTAATCTCCATCAGAGTCATTAACTCTAACTCGAAAATCATAATAACCAAAAGGTGTATTGAAAGGTGTAGAGAAATTGGCCTCCCATCTATTGTTCATATATCGAGGCTGAGTAAGATATGTTGTATTCCAAGATAATTCATTAGAGTCTCGAAATTCTAGTTCTATTGACAAATTTTCTTCGTGCTCCTCAATGTCAGTTCCATTTATCCGGAGTGAGATATAATTATCAATTAAAGTTAAATGATTCGACAGAGTTAGATTGTCAACCCATGGCACATTATTTAATACGGTCAAAGAATCGTTCAAATACAACAACTTGCTGCATAAACCAAATGTATCATTGAACCTAACCCTGATATCATATAATCCTAATGTAGCATTTTTTGGTGGTGTGAAACTTACTTCCCAACGGGAATTGTTATATTGTAGATCTGAAAAATAAGTTTTATTCCATACTTGTTCATTTGGATATCTATACTCGAAAAAGGGAGTTAGGTTTTTCTCTAAATCTTCAAAATCTGTTGCATTTGAAAATAAATATATTGAGTTTGTTCGAAATATTATCGATTTTGAAATTTTTAGGTCTATAACAGAAGGAAGCTCATTCAATACCGGATTTATTTTTAGAATGAATGCATCTCCATTACCATTATAAGAAGTATCAAAAGCATTAAGTGTTGTTGGGAAATCAGTTGAATTAGTGAAACTCGTTATGTAAATATTTTCCGACATATCTATTTTAATACTTCCATAAAGATATGGATCGTCATGCTCAGCATTATTTCCACCAATATATGTAGAATATAAAAGAACCGAATTGCTAATGTTAAACTTAAGTATAAAAATATCGGAACTACCACCATTATATGTAATATCAATAGCACCTAATGTTGTTGGGAAATCCAATGAATTGGTTTTCCCATAAATGTATAAATTATTTAATGAATCTGAAGTAATCGATAATCCACTTTCATTATTAATTCCACCTATAAAAGTTGAGTACATTAGGGAATTCCCTTTAAAACTTAATTTCAGAATAAAAACATCTTTTTCACCATTAGGTTCGGAATCATATACATTTGATGTTACGGGAAAATTTGATGAGTTAGTGTCACCGGTCACATATGCATTACCTATTGAATCTATTATGATCCCTGTGCCAAAATCATCATTATCTCCACCTATATAAGAAGAATAAATAAGTGTGGAACCATCTTGGTTCAATTTAAGGATAAAAACATCATAACCGCCATTATATGTTGTATCGTTTGCTCCCGAAGTTGTAGGAAAGTTCCCTGAGTAAGTATATCCTGTTACAAATGCATTTCCGTTTATATCAATTATAATATCATAACC
>CBFDAW010000342.1:0-4463 GCA_965602865.1 uncultured Thermoplasmata archaeon | reverse complement strand
GTTGGTCGGGTAATACCTAGCGCGTCCAGATCTAAACCATGGTTGAATTTTTTAATAGGCCCTAATTTCCTAATATCTTCCACCATGTTCGTAACTATCTCGGCAAATCTACCACCCTCTGATGCGGACACCCAGCTCATCCGAAATCTACCGGGCTCGATGCCCAGGTATTCTAATAAGGTATTCATAATTATGAACCGCCGGCGTGCTAAGTAATTGCCCTCTAAATAATGGCAGTCTCCGATATGGCATCCGGAGACGAGTACACCGTCAGCGCCTTCGGCAAAACTCTTTGCTACGAACAGTGGATTTACGCGTCCCGAGCACATTACCCGGATCACACGAACATTTGGCGGGTACTGAATCCGTGACGTGCCTGCAAGATCAGCACCGGCATAGCTGCACCAGTTGCATAAGAAACCCACGATTTTGGGTTCGAAGTCATTTTTTTCCTCGGGTTCCTCTGACGTCGTCATTTATCTATCATCTCACTTTTTAAACTAATCTTCAAATTGACTTTTTCCGCCAGTTTAATAACTTTCTTTAGCGCTTTTTCTCGTTCTTGTTGTTTGTAAAGCATGACTAGATTTACATATGGAACTGGGTATCTTTTATCTATTTTTATAATTTTTTTATAGATTCTTTCAGCCTCACTAAATTCGCTGTGTTTCATGTGAATAGCCGCCAAACCGGTCCACGCGTTCAGGTTCTTTTTTTCTTTTTCGAGTACACTTAGGAATTCCTCTTTTGCTTCCTCGAGCTTATTTTGGTCTAACATTGTATTCCCCAGCATACAGCGGGCTTGTAAGTTAGCTTTATCATATTTGATTGCATCTTTAAACTCTGTTTCTGCTTCTTTAAGATGTTTTGTATTTTTTAGGTAGAGACCATAAGTATAATGTGCAAAGCCATTTTTCGGATCAAGGGACAAAGCACTTTTGAACATATGTTTTGCACTTATCGGTTGACCCAGGTTATTGAATAATATCCCAACTTCGCACAAGAATTTTGCATCAGCTCCTGCTAATTTCTCGGCGGTGCGCCGGGCTTGGCTGTATTTCTTTTTAGCAATGAGTTTTGCTATCTGTTTATATTTTTCTTCTTTCTCAAGGGTTTTCTTCATTCATACACTTCGATCATTTCAAGATTTAATTACCTCGAATTCTTTACCATATTTTCAACTATTTATTCCGTTGCTTCAGCGGTTTCCTCCTTAGCTGTTTTTGATTCATTTGAGGAGCCTGCCCGAGAAATAAATCCCGATTGCATAGATGACCATTTCGCTCCTAAAAAGTAGGGCTTTTTCAGTGATGACATACCATCTTATGCAGAAAAAGGTTGAGAAAACCGATTACTCGGGCAGGCTCTGAGATTGAAACTTTAGGTGCAAGAAATGATTCGATCATCGTCATGATTTGCCGATCCTCGAATTTACGTTGTTGTATTGAACCTGACAGGCATGCTGCAGCGCACGAGCCGCAGCCTTTGCATAATATTTCATTAACATTGGCAACTTGTACGATATGTCCGAACTGGTTCACTTCTTTTAATTCGATAGCGTTATACGGGCACGCCTCGACACAATAGCCGCAGCCTCGACAAGTGCTTTCGTTCACATAAGATACGATCCCCTCGGATTCCATTACATCTTTATTGAGTATTGTACACGCCCGTGCAGCCGCAGCGGCGGATTGGGAAATACATTCATCGATGAATTTGGGACTATGTGCAAAACCACATACGAATACACCCTCGGTCGCGAAGTCCACGGGGCGGAGCTTCATATGTGCTTCGAGATAGAACTTGTCTTTACTCAGTGGAACTTTTAACATTTTTGCAAGTTCTTCATTATCGGGCTGCGGTAATATTGCACTACTGAGTGTTATTAAATCAGGTTCAAGTAAGATGTCTTGACCAAGCACATGGTCATATATCTGCACTCTGAATTTCCCATCCGAGGTTATTTCAACTTTCGGTGGTTCATCCTCGTCATATCGAATAAACCTGATACCTTTCTCACCTGCTTCATAATAATATTTTTCCTTTAAGCCATATGTACGAATATCCCGATATAAAATGTAAACATTGGCTAATGGATTAATTTCTTTTATCCTGAGCGCATTCTTAATTGCAACACCACAGCAAATCCGTGAGCAATACGGTCGTTCTTTATTTCGTGAGCCCACACACTGGATCATTACAATATCTTCCAACTTGTCAACACTGCACCCTATGGTTTGCGTTTGCTCGTTTGCGGTTGTACCAAATAATTTCTCCAATTCCGATTGTGTGATTATCCTGGGGTCTTCTGCGTACAGAAATTCATCAGGTTTATATTCTACCGCACCTGTGGCAACAACCACAATACCGTGAGTGATCTCTACCTCTTCATTATTCTTATTTTGAATTTTTGTAGTAAAATTTCCCACATAGCCGTTTATATCAATGATCTTTGCATCGGTATAGACTTCAATATTATCATTTGAATTAACTGACGACCTTAATTTCTCAAGTTCAACTTGCGGGTCCGTTCCATCTAATACTGATTGTATTGTACGAAGGTTACCACCTAATTCGGGTTCACGCTCGATTAGCGAGACCAAAAACCCCTGACCTCCGATCTCGAGTGCCGCGGTCATACCACTTAAACCACCGCCTATTACCAACGCGGATTTATTCACTTCTAACGGCACACGCTTCAATGGTTCAAGCAGGTACGCTTTTTCCACTGCCATATGTACCAGGTCCTTAGCCTTCTCGGTTGCCTTTTCTGGTTCGTGCATATGAACCCAAGAACACTGGTCACGAATATTTGCCATTTCGAATAGATAAAAGTTCAAACCGCCTTCTCTAATGGTATTTTGAAATAGTGGTTCATGAGTTCTTGGTGTACATGATGCTACTACTATGCGGTTTAGATTATGTTCTTTGATAAGGTTTTTAATGCGCTCTTGCGAATCTTGAGAACAGGTGTAGAGGTTTTCCTCAGCGTAAACTACCCCGGGTAATTTCTTGGCGTATTGTGCCACTGACGGTACATCCACCACGCCACCGATATTAATTCCGCAATGACATACAAATACACCTATTCTAGGTCTCGCCCAGCGTACATCTTTTTCAGTAGGGTAAGTTTTTGGTTCAATTAATTCGCCACGTGCCGGGGCAATTACATTTGCCGCCTTTGCGGCAGCACCACTTGCCTGGGCTACGCTATCCGGGATATCCTTTGGACCTGCAAACACTCCACTTACAAATATGCCAGGTATCGAGGTCTCCAGCGGGGAGAATGTTGTGGTCTTACAAAAGTTATGCTCTTCCAGGGCGATTCCAAGGATGTTTGCCAGCTTTGGATTATGTCGTGATGCCTCTAAACCGGCGGAGAGTACTACCATATCGAACTCACGCTCAGATATTTTTCCATTTTCTGTTGTAAACCTTAAAGTTAGATTATTAGTGTCGGGCTCTTCTTCTATACTGGCGACTCGTGAACGAATAAATTCTATGCCATGGTCATCTTTTGCGCGATTATAATAATCATCGAACTCCTTACCAAATGCGCGGATATCCATGAAAAATATGGTGCTTTTTAGCTCCTCAGCATGCTCCTCGGCAATAATTGCTTCTTTGATGGCGTACATACAGCAAACTGATGAGCAGTAATCATTCCCGATCTTTTTATCACGTGAGCCCACACATTGCAGGAATGCAAGTCGTTTCGGTGGCTGTTGGTCCGAGGGTCGTAGGACCTTGCCCGCCGTTGGACCAGTTGCACTTAATATACGCTCGAACTCTAGGCTGGTGACCACGTTTTGGTGGACACCATAGCCCAGTTCTTTTAATTTACCGGCGTCAAACAGATCGAAGCCCGTGGTTACAATAATCGAACCGATATCAAGTTTAACAATCTCTGGTTCCTGTTCATAGTCAATTGCCTCGGCTTTACAGATCTTTGCACATACACCACATTTACCCTTTTGAAAGTATCGGCAATGGTCAGGATCAATAGCATAGATCAATGGAACCGCCTGAGGAAATGGTACGTATATTGCTTTCCGCATAGTCAGACCGCAATCGAATTCATTGGGTACTTTGGTTGGACACTTAGCAGCACATTGTCCGCAGCCAGTACATCGATCCGCCCTGACATAACTTGGAAGTGCTAAGACCTCCACTTGAAAATTACCCGCTGTACCGGAAACACCTTGAACTTCAGAATTCATCAATAATTCAATATTTGGATGCCGACCAGCTTCTACTAATTTCGGAGATAAAATGCACATCGAACAATCGTTCGTAGGGAATGTTTTATCGAGCTGTGCCATAACACCGCCTATGCTGGTCGAACGATCCTGAAGATATACTTTGAACCCGCTATCTGCTAAATCCAAGGAAGCTTGTACGCCGGCGATACCACCGCCTATTACGAGAACACTACCAATTGGTGCCGTATTGGAAGGTCTTTT
>CBFDAW010000341.1:0-4467 GCA_965602865.1 uncultured Thermoplasmata archaeon | reverse complement strand
ATTTATAAAAAAATTGTGTTTGACATTATAATTTTTGCGAAGCAATTTTTTTATTGTATTTTATTAGGTTTTTACCGATGCCTTTCCCCTTTTTTATTGTTTTTTTCACAATACTTTAGTCTAAGGAAAATCTTATTTAATGCGAGAGAGGAATTACCGTGAAAAATAAAGAGTGTGTTATTTGGAAATCTACTAGTGTGGTATTGATATTTATAATGATCTTTTCAGCCTTTTCCATTGTTTTAGCGACTCCGGAATCTCATTCCGGTTCGAGAACCAGTAGAACAGTTTCCGAGCTAAAGCTTGTGGTAAATATTGGTGATTGGGATAATCAACATGATAATCCGGATATTAATATTACAACACGGGATCAGAGTGATAATTATATCTCATATGTCAATATATTTGGTACAAATGTCCCGGAGTTCTCACAGACAAACGAAACTGGCGAATTTATACTCTGGGATCAGCCAGCCGGTCAATATAAAATCATGGCAGATTATTATAATGGCTTTGATCAGCTTTTTGATGATGAGGAGTTCCTTTTACGCTCACCCTCAGGTATATTTCTTTACGCTGACCTGGGCATTGGGCCATTTGACGATGATTTCGATGGCAACGGGTCGCCGGATGATATCGAAATTCAGTTCTTCAAGGCTTTTGACATGAATCCGAACAATGATACCAATGTTACAAACTCAGAAGTGAAGATCTGGCATAATTGGCAAGACCCGCAATATGACCCCCCGGAAATTAAAAGAAAAACCGATAATAATGGTAAAATTTTCTTAAAGAACCTGGAAATGGATATGTATAAACTACAAATCTCGAATAGTTCATATTATTTAAAATACGAATTTAATATTTTTTATGATTTCCATATGAAAGTCGATGGCCCTTGGGATATGGATTATGACGATAAACACCGCGATTTTGATATTTATTTATATTCAGATGCCGAGGAGACCTCAGCAGTCGCTAATGCGTATATGGAGGTTTGGGAAGGAAATTTTAAAAAGCTAATCTGTAATGGCACAACCGACAGCTCGGGGGTGTTTAAATTACGTGAAGGTAAAGATGGCTGGATCGATGAGCGTGATGGTATATTCAAGGTTAAAGCAATGAACAATAACAAGATCACGGTTACAAAACTTAAGTTGGGTGAACTGTTTTTTGATGCATATGTCTGTAATAATGATGAATTTGGTGAGCAAAATGATGTAACCGTTTATGTATATGATGAGAACGGCCCTGTCAATGATGCTAACGTTTATCTATATAAATTTGGCTGGGATCAAGTATACAAAAAGAGCGATGCTGAGGGTAATGCTGAATTTAACAATTTACCTGAAGGTAAACATCGGATCGAGGTAGATTATAATAACTATTGGGCGCCGTCCATGGAGATACGAGTCGGTATGCAGTTATTCTATGTATTCCCTGAGTATTGGAACGAATGGGACGATCAAAAGCAGCGTGATATCTTTGTATTAAAGGTCCGAGTAATGGAGACCCCGGATCAATGGGGTCCATCTGATGATGCCATAGAGAATGCAAAAATAGAAATTGAAATAAAAGGTAAACTCGAACCAAGAAAAACCGATTGGAACGGTGAAGCATATTTCCGTGACATCCCACTTGGATTATATGACATCAATGTCACATTTGATTGGAATAAAAACCAGACGATCGACCCTGAAGAGATCGTAATAGAATACGGTTTTGAAGTAGGAGAGGCGGTCATTTTAGATATAAATGTAACCGACCTCAATCTGGACGGTTTTGATGATATCTCCATCTATGCTCACGGTTTGAAAGGTGAACCTAGGAATGAGGTTTGGTTAGGAATTCGATGCGAAGGTGGAGATAATTGGGTGTGGATCGATTATAATCTTATGGAGTCCGATGGCGGGTATTTTAATGTTACGGGATTTGAAGGCAAACCATTACCCGATGGAATGTATAGAATCGAATATGATCGTTGGGGTATTCGTGGCGAAGAACTCGCATTTTTAGGCGAGGGACCATTTTATAATATAAAAGTAAAAGTAGGCGATTTTGATGAAGATGATGACCCCGATGAAGCAGAAATTATAGTTTTAGATGCGTATACTCCGTTGTCAGGTATTGAAATATATGTGGATAAGGATTATAAAGGAGATACAAACACAGAGGGTAAGTTGTTAGTGGACAACATTGGCGTGGGTATGCACTCCATAAAGGCAAAGAAAAAAGTGAATGATAAAAGTGTAACCATTGCCCGTATGGATCGATTTGGTGTTGGAGAGTTCCGGTATATTGACGCCTGGGAAGAATGCAGATGGGAGGATTTTGGAACTACAAAGTATGATATCCGAATAAGTGTCCGGGCATGGCCGCAAGATTTCTCGGTTTCCGCAGAAATTTATCTCGACGATGTTTCAGTGGGTATGACAAGTGATATGTGTATGGATCTGATGGTCAATGGTGTGACTGAAGGCATACATATCATCAAGGCAGTACTAGCACAGCCATATGCTGCTGAGACCATTTCTACGGAATTCAATGCAGGAAAGCAGGATAGATATTTTAATGCCCGCTGGTTCGTGGCTGATAACGATGACACTGAAAATGATCTTGAATTATCTTTTATCGAAGATGATGAACCAATTCTAGGTGTTGAATTCTTTGTAGATTCCTGGTCGTTGGGAAAAGCAACCATAGAAAACGGTGGTAGAGTCGTTGCCTACAATTTAACGCCCGGTAGGCATGAAGTAGAGGTGGGATTCCCCCAGGGCCATCGTGAATGGTACGAGGTCTTTGGTGGTGCCGATGATTTCATTGTCATAACCGCCCGTGTAATCGAGAATGGAGATGGCAAGGATATGGGTGGTGGCAATGTACATGTTGAAGTTACTGTTACTAATAAACAGGGTGAGCCCGTTGCATTTGTGGAGATCACATTCAATGGCCGCTATTGCGGTCAGACTAATCTAACTGGGCAGCTTATGATCTATGATGTTTGGGAACGTGGTCCATGCTGGATAGATGCGCGATACTGGATGAACGATATGGAGCTCTGGGTGAGCACTATGGTGTTTATCGGTCAGCAGGATGTACTATGGGTCTCCGTAGTTATGGATGAAAACCTAGATAATGAGCCCAACGATATGCGTAATGATATTGAATTGACGGTTTACATGTATAGATATGAGGACCGAGAAGAATTTCCACAAGGGAAGCCGATTAAGGATGTAGATATCTATCTAATGGGTAAAAATTTGGGAGTATCAGATGAAGAAGGTATTTTCATTTTTTATAATCTAAGTGATGGGCAATATAAAGGTTTTGCGATGTACATAGACCCCATTGATGCTCGTGAGTTCTCCTGGGAATACTGGTTTTGTATAGGCGACCGCCGCAACTTCTTACGCGCGGATGCCTGGATGCAAGGGCCAGAGAACCGTGACGTAGAGATCCAAGTTTGGGTCGGGTCAGAATGGGGTGGTGAAGAACCTGTTAACGGCGCTAAACTATTCCATGATAACAAATACTTCGGTAGCACTGATTGGGATGGTAGATACCGAGCGTATAATCTTGACTCAGGATATTATTTCCTAAACATTACCTGGCACAATGAGATGCGTAATATGGATATTTATGGTTGGTGCGAGTTCTATATCGGCGGTCAGAAAGACTATATGATCGTTGATTGGTACATTGAAAATTTAAATGATGACGGTGAAGAGAACGATGTGACATTCTTCGTGCGCAATGGTCTTGAGGAACCACTGGAAGGCGCAGAGATATTTATCCATGGCCCCATGGAACTATACGGGACCACTAATTCAAATGGTAAATATGTATTTTATGACCTAGAAAACGGTCATTATATGGTCGATATAAAATATATACCCTCGGATATAACACCTGGCATGGGCATGGAGCAATGGTGGTGTTGTGATTTTTGTGTAGGCGACTTCGGTTTCATATGGGTGGATATCTGGGTAGAATCCCGGAACGGTTTCGGTCGTGAAGATGATGTTACAATAATAGTGCATGGTGGAGAGAACAGACAATTGGAAGGTGCAGAGATTTTCATTGATGGTATGTACCGCGGAGGCACCAATTTTGATGGAGAGTACCGTGAAGATGATTTCAATGACGGTCGGCACTGGGTTGATGTGAATTACAAAGATTATATAGATGGTATGCCAATGGACCTACACTGGGGTGGTGAGTTCTTCGTTGGTGACGTCGGTGGTTACATTTGGGCGGAAGTGCTTATGTATGACGAGGATGGCGACGAACAACTGAACGATGTAGAAATCAAAGTTTACGGTGGTGGTGGCGAATTATTAAAAGGTGCGGAGATTTTCATTCATGGTCCCATGGAATTGTATGGCGAAACCAATTCTGACGGTTCGGTCATGTTTTTAAACCTAACAAACGGTTATTATTCCGCCGATATTTGTTATTCCGGTGTAG